>JAKLIV010000276.1 GCA_022709405.1 Spirochaetota bacterium | reverse complement strand
GCGCAGACGATCAGACCGCTCTCAAACACCGGTTTGACGGATACGTTTGACCTGACGCTCTTCATCCATTTAACGCGATCGAGTGCGACGATGCGCTCCATTTCGGCGGTGACCGTCGCTGTTTCTTTCAATTTCAGCTCGATTTCACGGGTGAAAGGCTTGAACCCCCTGGCCTTTACCATGACCGTCGATTTTTTACCCGCCTTGACCGGCGCAGTCACCTCGTCGGTGCCGACGAATTTCGAATCGATGAAGATACTGCTGTTCTTCACCGGCGAAACAACTGTCACCCTGGGGCTCTCGGTGAACTCGGGCTTTACCGAAAGCTTTTCCCCTTCCCTGCAAGAAACGGTTTTGTTGAAGTCCTCATATCCCTCGACCGAGATCCTGATGCGTATCTCCGAGCCGGGTTCGGGACGATACCTGACCGTATCGTGGCCCATGAACTTATCGTTTAGATATATGGCGCTTCTCTTGTGCGGTGACGAGACCAGGAGCTCCGCAGCCCCGACGGCTTTGACCTCCGCTCCGGCCGGCTGCTCGGCCTGCTTCTCCTTTTCCTTCACTTCCTCGATCACCATGTCGAGCTCTTTGACTGCTGCGACATCCGCCACTTCGACTTTTTTCTCGATCTTGATCTGCACCGGCTCCTGCTCCTTCCTGCGCATGATCTCGAAATCCGCCAGGACTTCCTTCACCTCGACATCCTTCACCTTGAAGGTTTCGATCGCCCGGGTCTTTTTCTCCTGAATTTCGCTTACCGTTTTATCCTTTTCCTGCTTGAGGCTTTCAATCTCCTCGACCTGCCTGATCTCCTCCACGTGGCGGGTGATGATCTTTTCGATTTCCCTGTTTTCCCGCTCAGCCTTCCTGTTGTCGATGTAGGCGGATTCATTGATCTCGACCACCAGCTTCTCAAGCTCGACCTTTTCCTTGAGCGAAGCCAGCGCCTCCGACCTGGAGATGATCTTCTCCTCGACTTCTTCGAGGGCGGGTATGCGCCTCTGGAGCTCGACCTTGCCGTCCACGACCGATACCTTCATGTTTCCCTCGGGTCTCGATTCGACGATGAATTTCGTGCCCCGCACGGCCGCGATCGCGGTCGGGGTCTTGACTCTGAACTGGTCGCCCTTGAGCAGCTTTTTCGGGTTTATGACCGACTTGCCGACCTGAAGCTGGAGGGTGCTGCTTTCAGACCCTTCGGCGCTTCTGAAAAGGCTTTCGAGCAGGAGATGGGAATTCTCCTTGACCGAAACGAAGGAGGAATCGCCGATTACGATGTTGCACTGCGACGCAGGGCCGGTTTTGATCTCGTTGCCCTGGTACAGTATCATGTTTTCAGCCGCCGGATTCCACGCCTCAGACTCCTTGACCTGGACATCCCCTATTGAAAAAATCAGCCGCGCGCTGTTCTGTTTCTGTTCGGCGGATTTGTCCGAACAGTGCAGGGCGAAGAATACGGCAAACAGCAGCATGGCTGAAAGAACTGTCATTTTTTTCATGGCACACCTCTTGATACAGTAGAAGACCGTGATATGGCAAATTTCCACAACGCGGACAGGAATATAATAATCTATCATAAATTTCAGGAAATGTGCAAGATAATATTGGGTTTTTGCGGCGTTTTATCTATATGCGGGGGACTTAGTAGAAATACCAGTACACAATGTCAAGCAGCGTTAAAATGAGATAAACCGCAGACAGACCGATAATCGATGCGATGATGGCTTTTTTCACCTGAACTTACCTGGAGGCGCGAATTACATCAAATACATGACGTTCACCCTTGCGATCGACCACTATTGTCACCTTCGTTCCGGCCTTGCCGAGCAGGAGGTTCTTGTACACATACTCATGGGTCATCCCGTTTCGCAGGGGCACGCCGTCAATCTGGACGATGACATCGTCGGCCTTGATACCGGCGTCATAGGCCGGCCCTTCGTATACGCCGTGAACGACATAGGGGGCCTCATCGCTGATCTTGCCTTCACCGGTCGGCACTTCTATACCGAGCCGGCCCTGGCCGCTGTCACCGGAACAGCACACGGCTGTAACAGCCAGAACACAGAGCAGGATTGCAATATTTTTTTTGATCGCCATATATCCTTTCCCGGAATGAAAAATGCGGCAGGCCGGGCGCCGCATCAGCAGATTATGATATATATAATCAGGATTTACCGATTATTTGCAAGCAGTTTTTAAGGCGTTCCGGCAGGGGCGTCTTTCGCCTTGTCGGCCTGCCCCGGGGCTGACTCGGTTTTGGTCTGTTCTCCGGCCTTCGGTTGGGTGTCGTCCTTCAGCGGAGGATACTTGTCGACCGGCTCGCCGTCATAGTTCGCCGGCGCGCTCCTGTCTACCGTGTCGTCCTCGATCTTCACCTGGTCAACCAGGATGTTGAGGAAGGACTCCCTGGCGAGACGCTGATAATTGTCAAGCAGATGGATATTGTAGGTTTCGAAGTCGATTTTTTTCGATTGAAGCGGCTGCGCCTGCTCCCCCTCGGCCGGGGCGGCCTGGGCGGAAGCGACAACCGCGAAGGTCGAGCTCGTCAGCTTGTAGTTGAAATCCTCGACATACTTTCTCATGATGTCTTCGGCTTGGTCGAATTCACGGTTCAGTATATAGCGGGCCGTCCTCGTCTCCTGTCTGAACCGGACCCGGCGGGACACCTTCTGGTCGAAAGCGGTATCGCCTTCTTTCGCTGGAGCCTCTTTTAAAGATTTCTCATACTCGTCATACGTCCTTGAAAGCTCGTTGATCATACCGGCGTCGTCAAGTCCGATAAAGCGGTTGTAGTACTGGTTTCCCTCGTCCTTTTCGCGGGCAAGCAGGTGATTGTAGATCTTCACTTTCACCTCGTCTTTCTGGCTTTCGAAAAGCGCGAGAAATCCGTATCTCTTGGCGCGGCGCGCCATTTTGATCGCTTCTTCATATTTATAAAGCTTGTAGGAATGCAGTTTGGGGTTGGAGGC
>JAKLIV010000275.1 GCA_022709405.1 Spirochaetota bacterium | reverse complement strand
AAAAACGATTCAGGCGTCGTTTACTATGTGGATGCCGGTTCAAGCTTCCTGGGCAAAGGGGTGAAAACTAAGCTCGAAACCGCAGAGAACGTCGTAAAGGCGCTCAGGCGTGAATACAGGGAGTTCATGTTCATTCCAGTCGAAGGCAGGGGCGCGTTCGGAACGGACCAGAGCTACTGACAGGCCGATCATTTCCCGTCCCAGTCCCAGAAGAAATCCTTGTTCGTGAGCTCCTTCTTCTCATCCGGGCCATTTTCGCTGCGGCGCACCGATTCGGGAAGGTCTGCCGTGTCGGCATGGATGAATTCAAGCTGCTCTTCGAGGTCGGCGGTCTCTTCCTCCCAGTACTGTTCGGTGCCGAAATGTGGAAACGCGGCCGGAAAGGCGGGATCGTCCCATCGCTGAGCGATCCATGCCGCGTACCGTATATACCGAAGCGCCCTGAGCGGCTCGATCAGGCGAAGCCAGGACGAGTCGAAATCCCTGAACTGGTGGTACGCTTCGAGAAACACCTCTCGCTGGCGCAGTCCCTCTGCGTCGCGCGAGGGCGTGAGCATCCAGACGTCCTGGGCAGCCGGCCCGTTCAGGAAATCATCGAAATCGAGAAAGAACCACCCTCCTGTCCCATGAAGAAGATTGCCCAGGTGGCAGTCCCCGTGAATCCGGTGCATCGGCACCCCTTTTCTCAGTGATTCGTAGATTTCAACCACTTCGTTCACCGCCCTGCGATAGCGGTCACGGCAATGCAAAGGCAAAAAACCGTTCTTTTCGAGGAAATCCAGCGGTTTAAGGCCGTATGATTCGCCGGTGAGCTCGATACGGTGAGAGGCTGAGAATGCAGCGCCGTTGTTGTGTATCCGGGCGCAAAGACGGCCAAGAAGCCCGATCTCGTCGTCTGAAAGCTCATCAGGCACCCGCCCTCCGGTCCTGGGCCATATCGCATACAGTATCCCGTCGGTTTCACGCAGGGTGCCGCCGCCTGGAAAAGCGAGCGGAGCGCATACCGGTATCTCGTCGTTTTGAAGCTCGAGCAGGAATGAATGCTCCTCAAGAATCTGCTCTCGCGACCACCTGCCCGGCCGGTAGAACTTGCTTACGACGTGCGAGCCGTCCTCGAGCATAAGGTCATAGACGCGGTTCTCGTAGCTGTTCAGTGCCTGGCAGTGGCCAGTGGGCTCGAAGCCGCCCCGTTCCACCGCCCGGATTACGGTATCGGGAGTGAGGTTGAAGAAATTATTGCTCATCGGTAAGTTATCAGCGGACCGGCGTGAAATATTCAACTACTTTTTCGTCCGGGGAAAATCGATAAGGTGAAGCATCAGTCTTTCATATCGCCGGCCCGCCTGATGATGTTCCGGGCCATGTCATGAAAAATCAGAAAATGCGAAGGTTTGAATACATACCAGTAGATATAACCCTTGAGGCCGTGCGGAAGGAAATACGCTGTCTGGACAAGCGACGTCCCGTCGATATGGAACTCGAGCCAGCCCTTGCCGGGCATTTTCATCTGAGCCAGCAGCAGCAGCCTCCGGTTTTCCTCGATGTCCGCGACCTTCCAGAAATCCAGACAGTCCCCGATGCGCAGGCGGCTGGCGTCCCTTCTTCCCCTGCTGATGCCGTATCCTCCCGACATCTTGTCCATGAATCCCCTTATTTCCCACAGGAAATGATAGGTGAACCATCCGTTCTCGCCGCCGATTGACATTATGGAACGGAATATAAAATGCGGAGGGATGGACCCGAAATCCTTGACCTTTCTGTCATACAGCACTTCATGAGCGATCTGTCCATGGTCCTTGACGTCGCACGATTCAGCCCCGCTGCTGTCGCTCCACCTGCTCAATACCTGGCTGTTCTCGATTTCGTCAACCGCCTTGAACATGGACTGCTTGAACGATACCGGAACGATTTCGGGGAAGAATCTTTCTGCATTGTCGTTCTGTATGATGGTTTCGCATTTTATTCCCTTCAAAAGCGCGACCGTCGTGCGGCGCGGGACTGGAAAAATGTTGATGAAAAACGGCGAGATGAAACGCATCGACCACCGGGGTATCGGAACGAACACCCTGTTTACGCCGATAACTTCGGCTGTTTTTTGGAATATTTCTCTGTAGCTCAATACCTCGGAGCCGATATCCACGATATGATTGCCGTCCGCATCAAGGCCCCTGGCGCGGACCAGGTAGGTGAGGACATCGTCTACGGCGATCGGCTGGGTCAGGGTGTCGATGGAACGGGGCACGACCATCAGCGGGGCCTTTTCGACAAAATTCCACAGGATTTCGAAGCTTGCGCTTCCTGAGCCGATGATCATGGCGGCCCGGAACCAGATGGTCTGAATTTTATCGGGACGGGCAGAAAGTATCTCCCCTGTCTCGATGCGGCTCAGCAGATGGCGGCTCGCGTGCTTTTTCGTGCCGAGGCCGCCGAGGTAGATGATTCTTTTCACGCCCGCTTCGATGCAGGCCTCCCTGAAGTTTTCGGCGCTGATGCGGTCGAGCTCCATGAAATCCCCCCTGGCGCCCATGGAGTGGATAAGGTAGTATGCCACCTCGATTCCTTCGAGCGCGGATTTCAGCGATTCCCTGTCGAAAGAGGTGCCTTCTACGATTTCGACGCACCCGAGAGATACATCCCGAATCTTCCTGGCGTTCCTGACAAAAAGGCGCAGATCGACGTCCTCTTCATTGAGGAGCCTGACTTTCAGCCTGCGGCCGATATATCCCGTTGCGCCGGTGAGCAGCACTTTCATGGCGGGTTCAATCCTCCTGATATCAATATATCATAACCTGCGAAAAAGTTGTTCATTGTGGATGAACATTCGGGAGATTTTAAAAATAAAAAACCCTTGCTTCGCTCTTGATTATGGATAATAATAAAGGTTCTTCACGTTTTTGTATGGATTAAGAGAAAGCACCCCGGATTTTCAGAAAAAAGTACTCGTTGTCTCGGAATCCATAAGCAATCCGCTTGATTACCTTTATTTTATTGTTAATGCCTTCCAG
>JAKLIV010000274.1 GCA_022709405.1 Spirochaetota bacterium | reverse complement strand
CGAATTTCCCCGAGCTCGCAAAATGGGCCAAGGCGAACGGCATAGCCGAAACCGACCCCAAGAAGCTCATCGCCGACCAGAAGGTAGTGAAAAAATTCAACGAGACCGTGGACGCGCTGAACAAGCCTCTGGGCCGCGTGGAGCAGATCAAGCGTTTCGCGCTCATCGAGCGGCCATTCAGCCAGGAAACCGGCGAGCTCACCCCCACGCTCAAGGTGAAAAGAAAGATCGTGCTGGCGAACTACAAGGACATCATCGAGGACATGTACAAGGAATAGAATCGCACCGAACAGACAGTTTCACCGAAACGGGACGCGGACGCGCCCCGTTTTTTATCGCAGGATCATACAATTTTATTTCAAGAACATCGGCAAATCATTACCGGGCGTCAGGCGTCAGGCCGGTTCCTGTCGAGCCAGACCTTCATGTCGCGCGCCTGCCGCGTGAGCTCGTCGCGGAACGAGGGGTGCGCGATGCCGATCAGGGCCTCGGCCCTTTCCCATGTCGACTTGCCCTTGAGCTGCACGATGCCGTATTCCGTGGCGACGTACTGCACGATCGAACGCGGTACGGTCACGATGGATCCCGGCTGCAGCGTGGGTACTATCCTTGAATGGATTTTGCCCTCCTTGTCGGTGAAGGTCGAGCTGAGGCCGATGATTCCCTTGCCGCCCCTGGAATAGAAAGCGCCGAAGATGAAATCGAACTGTCCGCCCGTTCCCGAGATCTGGGCCACGCCCGCGGACTCGGAGCAGACCTGGCTGAAAAGGTCTATCTCGACCGCGTTGTTGATGGCCACGACCCTGTTGTTCACGCCGATGATCCTCGGGTCGTTGGTATAGTTGACCGGATACGACGCGCACGCCGGGTTGTTGTGCAGGAAGTCGTAGAGCTTCTTCGTGCCCATGGCGAACGTGTAGACCATCTTGAACCGGTCGATGGTCTTGTAGTTGCCGGTGATCCTTCCCTCGTTGTACAGGTCGACCATGGAGTCGACCAGCATCTCGGTGTGAATGCCCAGGTCCTTGAGGCTGCTCCTGGATATCATGCTTCCGATGACGTTGGGCAGGCCCCCTATTCCGAGCTGGAGGCACGCCCCGTCCTCGATCTCCTTCATGATATGCTCCGCTATCTTCTCATCCGTCTCGCTCGGCGTGGCCGGCCTGATCTCCTGTATCAGGGGATTGTTGCCCTCGACGATATAGTCGACCCGCGAGATGTGCACCGACTCCTGGTTGCCTCCCAGGCAATGGGGCATGTTCTCGTTGACCTCCACCACCACGTTCTTCGCCTTGGTGATCGCCGCGGAGGTGAGGGAATTGCACATGCCGAAATTGAAGTATCCCTGGGAGTCCATGGGCCGCGCGTTTACAAAGACGAAATCATATTCCTTGTATTTTCGAAGAACGCGCGGGCCCTGATGATAGGTGAACGGAATGTAGCTGCACAGCCCCTGCTGGTAGAGCTTTCTGCTCACGCCGGAAAAATGCCAGTCGTTGTAGATGAAGTGCTCCCGCTTCGGGTCTGCCTCGATGAACTTCGGCACCCTGGTGATGCACACCCCTTCGACCATGACCCCGGTGAGCTCGCCCGCCCTTTTCGCAAGGGCCTCGTCCAGGCATTCGGGGCGCAGGGCGAATTCGGCGAAGAATATCCTGTCGCCCGACCTGACCATCCCCGCGACCCTGTCGGCAGTGCTGAGCTTCTCGGCGTACTTTTTCCTGATCATCTCGTTCATACCGGTCCCTCCGTTCAACTCATTTCGGAAAATCGTTTTAACATCCATTAATCCAGGCGTATTGCAACAAATCTGAAAAAACAACGGTCATGTCCGACCCGGGAATCGACGGCATCAATCAGCTGCGAGCATCATGACTTACCGTGACATTGGGAAAAAGTATCTGAAGGAAAAACCATGCCGCTAAGCAGAACGCATGTCCGGCCATCAGACCGGGAGCATGCGCCGAAGCGGCAGTGTTATTTTTGATTATAACATAGACCGGAAGGAAAACAAGGCTTTTAAATAAAGGACGGGCAACGCCGCTACTTGGCGGACTGGATGTCGTCCCAGTCGTATCCCCATATCGCACCGCCCATGGGCATCTTGTATTTGCGGCGCTCCTCGTACGAGGGATATCTTCTCCCATCGCCTTCGCCCGGCAGGAAGCTCGCCGGGAACCTCGGCGGGATGAGCCCGTGTTTCCGGGCCTCCTCCTCGAGCCAGGCCCTGTCGTCGGGATGCGCGATCGAGATCAGCGCCGCCGCGCGTTCGTAGCCGTTAAGCCCGCGCAGGTTCACGATCCCGTACTCAGTGCACACATACTGGGCGAACTGCGCGGGTACGTCGACCACCGATCCCTGCGGCAGGAACGGCACGATGCGCGGCGTGTTGTGCTTGCTGCGCGATGTCATGGCCGCGACGCTGCGCCCGCCCCTCGACTGCGCGGCGAATATGATGAACTGGAAGAACCCGCCGGTCCCCGATATGGGCCGCCTGTCGTAGAACGAACACGACATCTGCCCCAGCAGGTCCACGGCCACGGTGTTGTTGATTGCCACCATGTTGTCGATCCTTCTGAGAATGTCGAGGTTGTTGGTGTAGTCTATGTCGTACGCGGCCAGGGCCTGGTTGTGGTGGATGGTGTCGTAGTACCACTTCACGTCAACGGGGAAAGCGAAGGTCCACACGCTTCTGCCCATGTCCAGGTTCTTGTAGCGGTTGGTCACCTGCCCGGATTCGATCATCTTGATGAGGCCGTAATTGAGCATCTCGGTGTGGATACCCAGGTCCCTGAACCCGGCGTCGGCCATGGCCGCCACGCACGCCGAGGGCAGCGAGCCTATCCCGAGCTGCACCACATCCCGGTCGCGCATGATGGTCATGATGTGCCGCGCGATCTGTTGCTCGACCGGCCTGGGCGCGATGGCCTTCTCGTTCATCTGCGGCCATTTGTACTTCTCGCAGTCGACCTCGACCCAGTAGTCGATGTCGTCGATATTGATGGTATTGAAGCGCCCGCCCTCCGCCCACGGGTAATCCGACCGCACCTCGAA
>JAKLIV010000273.1 GCA_022709405.1 Spirochaetota bacterium | reverse complement strand
TACAGGCTTACCGCGGGCGATTCCTTCGGCGTATAGTTATTGACAAAATGGATTTACGGCCCTAAAGAATGATATTTACTATCACTGCGGGCCTGTTATCCCGATTATAAAAAGAGGGCGGCGCTTGAAATCATGCCGGGCGCGGTGAAATTCTTTGAAAGACAGTCGATACCATGGGTTATAACAGCAAAAACAGGGACAGAAGGCGCAGGGGCGGGGCTGATTTCCCTTTTCATTCCGAGCCGGACATCTCTGCGGAGAAGAAAAAAGCCAGGGATCTCAGACAGAGCGCCTGGTGGAAGAGGAAAATCTCCGCAGGAAAATGTCACTACTGCGGCGGGACCTTCCATCCCTCCGAGCTGACCATGGACCACAAGATCCCTCTCGCCCGGGGAGGGCATTCCGACAAAATAAACCTGGTCCCGGCCTGCAAGGAGTGCAACAACAAGAAAAAATATATGCTGCCCACCGAATGGGACGAATACATGGAATTCCTGAAGAAATAAATATCATGAGCGGAGCGTTAGATGGCTGACAACGGCGGTGAACTATTCAGAAAAGGCCAGATCCTTTTCGCGCAGGGCGAAAAGCCCCGCGAACTGTATTGTCTTGTCGAGGGAACCCTTGAGATCATATCCTCTCCCGAGGAGTATGTGGGCCTTGACCGGAACACGCTCGTATCGAAGGGAAAAAGGATCGGCGTCATATCGGGCAAAACGCACCTCGCCGGCTTCAGCAGACTTTTCACCGGGCCGTATCTCAGGAGCCTCCGCGCCCTTGACGATTGCAGGATATCGAGGCGCCCGCTGTCCCAGGAAGGGTACAAGGGAATCCTGAGCCAGGACCCGTCGACCGGGCTCACGATATTGAAGCAGCTCTATAACCTCATCAGCGGCTCCATGGCGTCGGCTTCGAAAGCGAGAAGGGTCTATCAGACCCTTGCCGTGATGCAGGACAACATGGCTCTCATGTACAAGGAGTATCTCGAGACCACTGCGCACGAGGACCTTCACAAGGGAGCGGTCGAGCTGTACAACCGGTTTACCATGAGCGGGGGGATTTTTCCTCAGAGCATCGACGCGAAGTTTCTGATAACCGATTACGGCAGGTATCTCGGTAAAAATTACGAGCTCCCGGAGGGAGATCCCGAAAAAGTCGTGGACAAGAAATCCTGCAGCCTGGTCGCCCGCATTATCAAGCTCGAACCTTCCGTTCTGCAGGGGCTTCTCAGGGGCGATCCGGGCATCGCGGTCAATTCATACGAAATTCTCGAAGAGAACTACATCAGGTCGCTGGATTACGCGGACGGCGCATGCGACCGCATCGAGGAGGTCATGGCCGCGCTTTTCGGGAACGACGCGAGCTGGAGCCAGTACCTGACAGACTGGGGCGGATTCGACGAGCTTGTGGCGGGCAAAAAGATAAACGATGATTTCATCAAGAACCTGCTTTCGGTGCTTCTCAAGCTGAACACGGCCTATGAGGAGCTCAGCGGCGTCAAGCTGACCGATTACTATCCCGGCATCAAGAAAATTCACGCCTATTACCTGAAATCCAGGGAGGAGAAAAAAGAGGAGAAGAAGGAGACTCCAGCCGCGGAAGAGGAAGCCGCGCCGGTGATCCAGAAATTTCCGGCGTTTGTTCCCGGAAGGGGAAAGAACCGCTCCCTGAACGAGATTTTCGAGTTTTCGCTCGCCGACAAGGAGTTCAAGGGAAGGTTCCTTAAGCTGCTCAACGAATTCAAGACCATGAGTAATCCCTTCAATACCGAAATGGAGGGCAGGAAGATCAGGAGGCACCTGGCGCAGATGTACTGGGACCTGTTCAAACAGGTGTATATCAGGAGCAAGACCGAATCCGCTCTGCCCCGGACCGCGAAGCTCATGCTGAATTTCGGCTTCTGCGACGACGATCTGGTGGAGGAATCGCAGGTCGCCGAGCTTAACGAGCTGGCCAGGATCAGGGAGCGGGACGCCTCCGTGCCGGTGCTGCTTGAAAACGAGTTCCTGAACCTCATCTACGGAGGCCAGGAGGAGCCGAGCATAACCGAAATGGGCCTGGACTACCGCTCATATCTTCTTGAGCTCGAAAAAACGAGAAAAAAGAAGGACCGGACGAACGAAGTCGTCGACGAGAGCATTAAAAGGGTTATGTACGAAATCGAGCAGCGGCTATCCAGCACAGCCGCGGTATGCTCGGGCTCGACCGCGACGGCCTTCCCGATACTCAATTCATTCATGCTCAAGGGCAGCCTCAAGGGACTGTACACGAGCAAGAAAGCGGTTGAATCGATCATCCAGGAGCTCAAGGACATCGATTTCTCGGCCTTTTACCGTGAAACCGTGCTGAGGATGGGCGACGCCCGCGAGATCATCGAAGAGGAGATCATGCCGTATTTCATCCTGCTGCCGATTTCCGGGACCAAGACCCTCCTGTGGCAGGAAATTACCGGCACCAACAGAAGGAGCAGGGGCCGGATCGTCATCCCCATATTCTTCATGGGCGACCTCAAAAAGAGCCTGGCGCACACGGTCGCATGCTTCAGATGGGAGCTGAACCGCTCGATCAAGGGGGCCATGTGGGGCGACCCGATTGAGGGGGGAGTGACGGGCGAATATTTCGATTATGTCAATAACTTCAGAAAGAACTCGAAGCTCTCCACCGAGGCAAAGGAAAAGATCAGGGACCGCTTCAAGGCGCTGCGCACGAACCGCGACCGCTTCGCCGACGATTATCTCCAGTGGGTCCTTTTCGAGAAGGACGGCATAATGAAGCTCAACACCGTGGTGCGCGAGATGTTCTTCAAGCACATTCCGTTTACGGCCGACGTCAGGGCCAAGCTCGAGAGCATGCCCGCGTTCACGCACGCCGCCAACCGGTACAAGAACCTTCAGGGGCGCAATATCACGGCCAACGAGCGGAAGTTCAAGAAATACCAGCTCGCGGACGGGACCTATCCCGAAGAGATACAGAAGTATTTCGATTATATTAAAAAGTAGCCGGAACCCGCTCAATACATGAGATAGGCGCCGCGCCTGAACGCGTACGCCTGGACTGTCGCGTCGTTTTTCATCCTGAAATGGCCGTATGTCCTGCCTTCCTGGATGTCCTTCCTGAATGCGTCAGTTCCCGCGAGATGGTCGACCGGGAATGAGTCCCCGCTGCGCTCCCATCTGGCTTTGG
>JAKLIV010000272.1 GCA_022709405.1 Spirochaetota bacterium | reverse complement strand
TTGCGGCGTACTACCGCGTCCATTTCAGGACCGGTTTGCGCGCCGCGGCCACAGCGTCCACCCGTTTCACCGGCGTTGTCAGCGGCGCGTTCTTCACGAGATCGGGCCGTGATTGCGCCTCTTCCCTGATCTTTTTCATCACCGCGATAAAATCGTCCAGAGACGATTTTGACTCTGTTTCGGTCGGCTCGATCATCATCGCTCCGTGAATCAATAGCGGGAAATAAACGGTCGGCGCATGGAATCCGTAATCCAGCAGCCTCTTGGCTATATCGTTGGTCGTGAGACCGTTGGGCACGTCCTTGTCGTTGAGGACGAACTCGTGCATGCATGTACGGTCGATCGGAAGATTGTAAACCGATTTGAGCCTGCTCATCAGGTAATTCGCGTTCAACACCGCGGTCCGTGAAACATCCCTGAGACCGTCAAAACCGAGCATGCTAATGTACGCATAGGCCCTGAGCGCAACCAGAAAGTTCCCGAAAAATGAATGCACGCGGCCGATGCTGTCGGGCCTGTCATGATCGAGGAGATATGTCTCTCCCTTTTTGACTATGACTGGAGAGGGAATATATGGAGCGAGAAAATCGGCGACGCCGACAGGCCCCGATCCCGGCCCTCCCCCGCCGTGCGGGGTCGAAAAGGTCTTGTGCAGGTTGACGTGCATGATGTCAAATCCCATGTCGCGCATTTTCGCGGTGCCGATGACCGCGTTCAGGTTGGCTCCATCGCCGTAGAACAGGGAGCCGTTTTTATGAAGAAGATCAGCGATCGCCCGAATGTTGCGGTCGAAAAGTCCGAGCGTATTCGGGCTCGTCAGCATCATTCCGGCTACGGAACCATCGAGCATGGCTGAGAGCGCCCTGATGTCGACATCGCCGTCAGGCGTGGACGGGACCTCCTTCACTTCGTATCCGCACATCGCGACCGACGCAGGGTTGGTGCCGTGAGCCGAATCGGGAATGATCACCGTGCCGCGTGACTCTCCCTTTTTCTCGAAGTATTTCTTCATGATCATCACGCCGGAGAGCTCTCCGTGCGCGCCGGCCGCCGGGGCCAGCGAAAACGCGCCCATGCCGGTAAGCCTGCACAGATAATCGGCCAGATCGTGCGCCACTTCGAGCGCACCCTGGAGCATCTCGGGGCCCGCGAGCGGGTGCGCGCCTGCGAACTCATCCATGGACGCTATTTTCTCGTTTATCTTGGGATTGTATTTCATGGTGCAGCTTCCCAGGGGATACATGCCGGTGTCCACGCCGAAATTCATGCGCGAGAGGCCGGTGTAGTAACGGACCAGTTCGGCCTCGCCGACGTCGGCCAGATCAAGGCCCGCGTTGAGCATCTCTGGGGGAATGTCTGAAAGATATGATGGGTCGGATTCGGGAAGTCGCAGCTTGTTTTTCCCCGGAGCGCTTATGTCGAATATGAGGGACATGGTCATCACCTTGCAGTTATTTTCTCGAGCACATCGACGAACCGGTCAATATCTTCTTTAGCGGTGTTTTCGGTCGCTGCGACCAGAAGTCCGTCATCAAGCCCCGGATAGTATGGTTTGATCGAAAGGCCCGGGATGAAGCCGTTTTCTTTGAGGCGCTCTGCCGCTGCACCCGCTTTTTTGATTGAAATGACGAATTCGTTGAAGTAAGGCCGTTCGAAAAGGCGTTTGAATCCTGCCGCTTCGAGCTTTTTCTTGAGATATGCGGCGCGGGAATGGTTCAGGACCGCGAGATCGCGGAGCCTGTTCCCGTAATAGGCGAGATAGATTACCGCTCTGAGCAGGCACAGCCCCTCGTTCGAACAGATGTTCGAAGTCGCCCGCTCGCGCCGTATATGCTGTTCCCTCGTCTGGAGAGTGAGCACGTATGCCTCTGCCCCGGAGCTGTCCACGCTTTTACCGACGAGACGCCCGGGCATTTTTCGCACGAAATGCTCGCGCGCCGCGAGAAACCCGAGCATTGGGCCGCCGAAACCGACGGGATTGCCGAAACTGCGGGCCTCTCCGCACACGATATCGGCCCCCAGGCTTCCCGGGCTCTTGAGCAGCGCCATGCTGAGCGGCTCGTTCACTGTGACTATGAAATGAATCTTGCGGCCGGCTATCGCGTTTTTTATGGACGAGAGGTCCTCGATACAGCCGAAAAAATTCGGGCTCTGAACGACGACGCACGAAGCGGATTCGTCGGAGAGCGAAGCAATGGCCGCAGGACCGGCTGTGCCGCCGTCGATGCCGGACTCGATTATTTCGATTCCGTTGGCCCATGCGTACGTTTTCAGCACCTCGCGGTAATGGGGGTGCACCCCGGCGCTCACGACCACCCTGCTCTTTCCTGTGTCGCGCACCGACATGAAGACCGCCTCCGCCAGGGCGGTTGCGCCGTCGTACATACTCGCGTTCGCGATGTCCATTCCGGTCAGCGAGCAGATCATGGTCTGGAACTCGAAAATGGCGCGCAGCGTTCCCTGGCTTACCTCCGGCTGGTAGGGAGTATATGCGGTATAGAATTCCGACCTGGATGCAAGCTGGTCTACCACAGAAGGAATGTAATGGCAATAGGCGCCCGCCCCGAGAAAAGACGGCAGGAGTCGGTTCTTCGACCCGAGGGACCGCATCTTCCGTTCCAGGTCGATCTCGGAAAGGGCTGCGGGCAGATCGCAGCTCGCACCGTCGCGTATTGGACCGGGAATGTCGGTGAAAAGATCGTCAACGCTCTTCGCCCCGATCGAGGCGAGCATCTCCCTGGTGTCTGCGTCGGTAATGGAAATATATGACATCTTCAGTCTCCTGATTCGACATGATCCTCGTATTTCTCATGGTCCATCAGCTCATCGATCTCGCCGCCGGCCTTGATCTCTATCCTGAAAATCCATCCCTCGCCGTAAGGGTCACTGTTGAGGATTTCAGGAGAATCCTCCAGCGCGGCGTTCACCTCGATGATCCTTCCCGATACGGGCGAATACACGTCAGATACGGCCTTCACCGATTCGACCACGGCGACCTGCTCGCCCTTTCTGACCTCGCGGTTGGTTTCGGGCAGCTCGACAAAAACGATATCGGTGAGAAGCTCCTGCGCATGATCAGTTATACCGCAGGTCCCGACGCCTCCCTCATCGATGCGGATCCATTCGTGGTCCTTGGTATATTTAAGGTTTTCAGGGATGGAACTCATGATTTCCTCCGGATTGGATT
>JAKLIV010000271.1 GCA_022709405.1 Spirochaetota bacterium | reverse complement strand
GCGGTCATATACGAACTGTATGTCCGCGGTTTCAAGGACTCCAACAGGGATGGACGGGGCGACCTCAGGGGATTGATCTCGCGCCTGGATTATCTTGTTGATCTCGGCATCGACTGCATATGGCTGATGCCCGTATATCCATCACCAGGAAAAGACGACGGCTATGATATCATGGACTATTGCGGGATCAACCCTGAATACGGCGCCATTGACGACTTCCGCGCCCTACTGGAAGAAGCGCATAAACGCGGATTAAAGATCATCGGAGAGCTTGTGCTCAACCACACGTCTGACCAGCATGAATGGTTCCAGAGCGCGCGAAGCGGCGGCCCAGCGTCGCCCTATTTCGATTATTACGTCTGGTCGGAGACTCCCGACAAATACAGGGAAGCTGCCATTATCTTTTCTGACACGGAAACTTCCAACTGGACATACTGCAAAGAGACCGGAATGTATTACTGGCACCGGTTCTTCTATCATCAGCCCGACCTGAATTACGACAATCCCAAAGTCAGGGACGAGATGATCCGGGTCATCAGGTTCTGGCTTGACATGGGCCTGGACGGTTTTCGCGTGGACGCAGTGCCCTATCTCTTCGAGCGCGAAGGAACCAACTGCGAGAACCTTGCCGAAACTCATGAATTCATTAAAAAGATACGGGCCCTTATCGAGGCCGAATATCCGGGCTCGATACTGCTCGCGGAGGCCAATCAGTGGCCAGAGGACCTGGTAAAATATTTCGGCGACGGCGATCAGTTTCACATGGCCTTCAACTTTCCGCTCATGCCGCGCCTTTTCATGTCGCTTAAGCAGGAGCACCACGGCCCGATCGTGGATATCATGAAAAGGCTGCCGAAGATTCCTCACTCATGCCAGTGGGCGATGTTTCTCAGAAATCACGACGAAATGACCCTCGAAATGGTCACTGACGAAGAGCGCGACTACATGTTTCACGCATATGCCGAGGACAGGCAGATGCGCATCAACAAGGGTATTCGCAGACGTCTCGCGCCTCTTCTCGGGAACGACAGAAAAAAAATCGAACTGCTGTACGCGATCCTGCTGACCCTTCCGGGTACCCCGGTAATCTACTACGGCGACGAAATCGGCATGGGTGACAACATATACCTCGGCGACAGAAACGGCGTAAGGACCCCCATGCACTGGAACGACAATAAAAACGCGGGATTTTCCGATGCCCAGCCGTCACGATTGTATGCCCCCGTGATCACGGATCCGGTCTATAATTTCAATTCTATAAACGTCGAAGAAGACATTATCAACGCCAATTCGCTTTTCAACTGGCTTAAAAACATCATTCATGTAAGGAAGAATTTCCCGATATTCGGAAACGGGACGATCGATTTTCTGTATCCCGAAAATAAAAAAATCCTGGCATACCTGATCGATTACGAGAACATGAAAATGCTATGCGTGTTCAACCTCGCTCATTCAGCCCAGCCTGTCGAGATTGATCTGCAATTCCTTAAGGGCCGCGTCCCGATTGATATCATTGGAGGAACCGTTTTTCCGCCGATCGGCGAACTGCCCTATTTCCTCACTCCGAACGGTTACGGATATTATATTTTTCATCTGACGGAATAGGGAATCTCCGGAATCACTGCAGCTCGAAGAGGTGCTCGACCAGGCCTTCTGCGACCCGCTTGACCGGACGGACGCGTGCCCGCTCGAAAATCCCCAGCATGGCCTTGTTTTCGGGCAGGACCGATGCGGACAGTCTTTTTATTCCCCGCTCGCCTGCGATCCGGAGAAGATAATCGAGCAGAAAGCTCGCGATCCCCAGGCCCTGGAATTCCTCGCTGACCGCGAATCCCATCTCGTAGGTCTTGTCGTACTCGTAATATGAATAGCGCCCCTCGGCGATGATTCGCTCCCTTCCTCCCTCGTTGACGATCCCGACAAGTGAAAGCGTTTTATCGTAATCGATGTTCACGTACTTCTGCATGTTCCTGTGGGGCATGAACCTGATCGCGGTGAAGTACCGCAGAAACCGGTCGCTGTCCGAAAGGGTGTAGAACTGTCTGCGCAGCATGTCCTCGTCGGTAGGCTTTATCGGCCTGAATTTCACCTCAAGTCCGTTTTTGAGCGTCTTCACCGTCTCGAAGTTTGCGGGATAGTTCACCGCGTTTTCTGTGACGTAAATCTGGTCCTGGTAGACATATCCCGATTCCTTGGCCTGCGCGAGCAGCGCCTCCCGGTGGGAGGGGTGCGCGATGTCGATCAGCGCCATGACCCGCTCACGCACCGATTTGCCGAACAGGCTGGCGATGCCGTACTCGGTGACGACATAGCGCACGATCCCCATGGTCGACCTCACCCTTTCGGATTCCCCTTCGAGCGTTATAACGATCGCGCTTTTCCCCGCGCGGTCGGTCGACCTCAGCGCGCAGATGACCTTTCCCTCCCCGAACTCTGTCGCCATGAGCGCGAAGAGAAACTTGCTGGGGTATCCCGACAGTATGTTGTCCCGCGCGTGGAACTTTATCGTGTTGCACGTGATGTCGGTTTTCTCCACGTTCAGGACGCTCACGAGGGATTTCACGCGCTCGACCCTGGAAAGGGGCCTGAGGTCGTCGAGCGGCACGAACCTGATGCGCGGATTGTTGTGCACGTAATCGTAAAGCTTCCTTGTCCCGTAACAGCTGTTGGTGATGACCGCGCTCGGGCCTTCACCCCCCTCGGACCCCGAAAGCACGTTGTTGTCGATGAGTCCCATGACCCAGTCCGAAACGACATTGGTCAGCACGCCCAGGCCTTTCTTCGACACGAGGTTTGCCGCAAGCGCGTCGAAAACGGAGCCGACGTGCATGACCACGGTGGAGCCGTCGTCGACAAGGTTCGATATGTTCCATCCGATGCGGCCTGTGGTGTCGTCGAAGGGCCGGTTCGGGCGCTCGGGGATGGGCCGGTCGCTTTCGATGATGTAATCGACGTCGTCGAGTGCGATGAGGGCGTCGGTCGCGGTAAACGGCATGTTCGGATTCACTTCTGCGACCACGATCCTGGCCCTGGACGCGACAAGGGACGCGACATCTACCGCGACGCCGGGACTCATGCGGCCCTTTTCGTCCGGAGGCGACACGGCGATGACGGCAATGTCGATGTCGAGCACGTTTCGCGCGAAAATCCTGGGAATATCGAGTATGCCGGCCGGGATATAGTCGAACGT
>JAKLIV010000270.1 GCA_022709405.1 Spirochaetota bacterium | reverse complement strand
GTACACGCAGGCGGCCAGGTATACGGCAAAGGCCGCGGTGAAATGGGGACCGGGCCTGATAAACCGGTAAAAAAGGCCGGCAAAGGTCGTGGGGGCCAGCGATTCGTTGTTTTCGACATGGCTGTGAATGATCACTCCGAGCTGACCCAGCAGGGAGCCGGTATATATGTAATACAATAGAAATTCGGATAATACCATCACTGCCATGGCTCCGGCAAAAACAGCAAGATCCTTCAGCCTGTTTTCCCCTTTCCACAGCACGAGCATGAAGCCGGGTATCACGAAAACACAGATGATGTGGGTTTCATAGGCCGCGAACAGGAGCACTGCGGAGGCGACAAGATAGCGCAACAGTTTTCCCTCGGAATCGAGGTACTTGAACATGCACAGGGCCGCAAATGTTATGTAAGCCGAAGAAAAAATTCCCGGGAGTATATGGCTGCCGTTCCTGACCATTGTCGGATACAGGAGCATGACCAGAGTTGCGGCAATGGCCGTCTTTTTCCCCCCGGCATGGAGCCCGGTATAATACAGCGCCACAGTCTGAAGCACGGACATCGCAAGCGGAAGCGCGTACATGGTCAGCGGCTGCGTTCCCAGCGCGATCTGCGACAGGAAAACCGGGAGCACCACCCCGAAACGGCTCGACCAGTGGTTCAGGTCGTACGCACACCCGGACAAAAAGAGTTTTTTGGCTGCTGTCCAGTAAAAGATGTGGTCCCCGGAATCCTCGATAACCGGGAGGGTAAGCAGTCTAACCAGAAGGGTAAGCAGGGAAAGCAGCAGAACTGCCCCGGCGTCTGACCGCAGGAAATCCCCGGTTTTCTTTTTGACTGATATCGCCACTTCTCGCGCCATAGCTGAAAATGCCGCTGCATGCCTGAACAATTAAGGTAACAATGAACAGAGTCGCCGAATAAACTCAATCCTTTTTTCTTCTCCCATGTTCACGGCTTCGATAAAAATCATTACAATTTCCGGAGATCAAAAAAATAAAATTGACACATATTGATAAGTTCTATGATGATTATAAAAAAGCTCTTTAAAAATCGAACCTTCTGATTATACAATGAAATAAAAATTCATTATTTATCTGGAGGTTTTAGATGGCTGATAATTATTCTAATCCTGCGCCTCTCGGTCTGCTCGGTTTCGGCATGACCACCGTTCTTCTCAATCTTCATAACGCCGGTATTTATCCCCTTGGCTCCATGATTCTTGCAATGGGCATCTTTTACGGCGGCATCGCCCAGGTCATAGCCGGCGTTCAGGAATGGCACAAGAACAACATGTTCGGCGCAGTCGCTTTCACGTCGTACGGCTTTTTCTGGCTGACCCTGGTCGCGCTGCTCACGATGCCGAAAATGGGCATATGCGAAGCCGAGACGGGATCCGGCATGATAGCCTATCTGGTCGTATGGGGAATTTTCACCACCATCATGTTCTTCGGCACGCTCAAGAGCTCACGCGCCACGCAGTTCGTGTTCCTGTCGCTGGCGATTCTCTTCTTCATGCTCGCAATCGGCGACTATACCGGCGACCCGACATTCAAAACGATCACCGGTTACGAAGGAATCATCTGCGGCGCATCGGCAATTTATGACGCGGCCGGACAGATCCTCAACGGCGTCTACGGCAGAACCATTCTGCCCCTCGGCGCTCCAAAAGCATAATCTGTTTATAATACGCCGGGGCGCTGCCCCGGCGTACACACATCATCCTTTCACCGTTTTTTACTTGCAACCTCTCACCTGCGGCCGCACACTGCCCTCCATAACAGTCCCGGCCTGCAAGCCGGGCCGTTCGTGTTTATTGAAATGCAGGCAGATGGAGGGCTGAGTCATTTTCACACCCGCTTTCGCGGGTACAGGCTCCAGCGGGAACAGATCTATTCTGTCACTCCCGCGAAGGCGGGAGTCCATTCTAATCAAGATGGATTCCGGCTCTTACGGCCGGAATGACAGTATAAAAGGATTCAGTTCTTCTTTTGGGTCACCCCCGACAGATTATAACGGTCAGCAATGATACTGAAGAGCATATCCGAACAGTTTATACGGGGCGCCGAATTCAGGCAGCTGGATCAAGCCATGAAGGCGTCAGTCCCGGTAAAAGCCCCCTCGATCGAGGGGATCGCGCCGTCCTCGTTCCCCCTGATCGCGGCCTCGGTATTCAACCGCTTCGGCGGCCAGGTCATCGCGGTCGCCGAAAACCCGCAGAAGATGCAGGAACTCTATCTCGACCTGACCTGCTTCACCGATCCCGACCTGGTATTCACGCTGCCGCCCTGGGACACTCTGCCCTACGAATTCGTTTCGCCGCCCGAAAACATCGAGCGCGAAAGGATCACGGCCATATACCGCATGATCCGCGGCCTGCCTTCGCTCATCGTGACCGCGGTCGAATCTCTGGTGAGAAAGGTCCCGGAGAAAAATTATTTCACCGGCAGGGGCGTCTCGCTCTCCGTCAAGGAGGAGTATCCCTTCGACGACCTGGTGCAGATGCTCGCCGATTACGGATACACCCGCGAGCACCGGGTCGAGGCGTACGGGCAGTTCTCGGTCAAGGGCGGGATCATCGACGTGTACCTGCCATCGGAGGAAAACCCTGTGCGCCTGGATTTTTTCGGCGACACTCTCGAGTCGATCAGGGAGTTTTCGGCCGAGAGCCAGATCACGCTGGGCCGCTTCCAATCGGTGACGGTTTATCCGCGCAAGGAGATCGTCCTGCTCCGGCGCGACCGAGACAAGCTCGCCGAAATACTTTCATCATCCTCTGCCAAGGGCATGGATTTCCCCGATGAAGTGAAGCATTTCATTTCCGGCAAAGAGCAGGCCATGAAAGGCGTCGAGGACCTGTTCCCGCTCATCACGAAATCGGCCACGCTGCTCGACTTCATCCATCCCGATGCCCGGATCATCATGTGCGAGACCCCCTCGCTCGATGCTAAAAAATCATCCATTGAAAAAAATTTCGCCGAGCTGTACCGCCGCAAGAAAGACGCCCACCTGTGCCTGCCGCCGGAGGAGCTCGTGGACGTCTCGGCCTTCGACTCCGCACGCAGCCGGGCGGTCTCGCTCCAGGTATTCACCTCGTCGAGCGAAGCGCTCCAGTGGAAACTGCGCAGCATACCCGGGTTCAGGGGCAAGATCAAGCAGGTCAGGGAGGAGATAGCATCGCGCCTCGATGACGGCTGGAAGGTCGTGGTGACGACCGGATTCGAAGGCCAGGCGCGCAGGCT
>JAKLIV010000027.1 GCA_022709405.1 Spirochaetota bacterium | reverse complement strand
CGCGGGTGCCGTTTGTTGTTTTCGACGCTGTCAAGGGGCTCAGGATGATCGGGGGCAACAGCAATATTTCATGGGGATCCGTGCTTGAAAAAATGGCGCAGAAATACCCGGGCAATATCGCGGTTAAATCGCCTGACGGAAACCTGACCTATTCGCAGCTCAATGAGCGTGCAAACCAGTTCGCCCATTTTCTCATATCGCGTAAAGTCGTCAGGGGCGACACGGTGGCAGTGTGCCTGGAAAACCGGCCCGAGCTGCTCATCGCGTACTGCGGGTGCGCCAAGATCGGCGCGATCTGCTCCCTCATCAACACCAACCAGCGCGGTGATTCACTCTCGCACAGCTTCAATCTGAACAAGGGCCGGGTGATCGTTGTCGGCGAGGAATGCATTTCTTTTTTCAATGATGTCAAAAAAGATATAGATCTCGCCGGATCGGTCGTCTTCTATCTCAGGGACGCGGCGATAAACCGCCTGAAAGACGCCGCTGACATAACGGACGTTCTTCTTTCGTTGCCGCGTACCAATCCGGAAGAAACCGGATCAATCACGCTCAAGGACAAGATGGCCTACGTGTACACCTCGGGCACCACCGGCGGCCTGCCCAAGGCAGCGGTGATCATCAACAAGCGCGCCCTCTCGGCGATGTTCTGGTTCGGAAGGGTAGTCACGCGCGTACGGCCGCATCACACGATATATATCCCCCTGCCGTTCTTTCACACCAACGCCATCACGGTAGGGTGGCCGCCCGCGCTGTACAACGGGGCTGCCGTCGCCCTGCGCAGAAAGTTCAGCGCAAGCGGTTTTCTCGACGATGTAAAGAAATTCGGCGTCACCCATTTTGTCTACGTGGGCGAGGTGTGCCGGTATCTGATGTCCCAGCCCGATACCCCGGGGCAGGACCGTACGACGCTCAAATATATCATCGGCAACGGCCTCAGGCCCGACATCTGGCAAGCGTTCAAGAAACGCTACGGCATCAGGAAAATCTTCGAGTTCTACGGCGCCGCCGAAGGGGTTGGCGTTTTCACGAATTTGATGAACTTCGATTACACGGTGGGCACCAGCCTGACTCCGTTCGCCATCGTCAGGTACGACGTCGAAAACGACCGGATCGCACGCGATAAAAACGGCTTCGCGATGAGGGTGGATAAAGGCGAGCCGGGCCTTCTCGTCATGGAAATTTCCGAGAAGACGCCGTTTCCCGGATATTCGGACAAAAAGAAGACCGAAGAGAAGATTATTCGCGACGCATTTAAAAAAGGAGACATGTGGTTCAACACCGGGGACATGCTCAGAAACATGGGTTTCAGGCATGCCCAGTTCGTCGATCGTCTCGGAGACACATTCCGATGGAAGGGTGAGAACGTCGCGACCATGGAGGTCGAGAAGGCGCTGGATTCGTTCAAGGGGGTGAGCTCATCGGCGGTATTCGGGATCGGGATGCCCAGGGGCGACGGCAAGGCGGGAATGGCCGCGATCATCAAAGACGAGGGCGCCTCGATCGATTTCGAGGCTTTGACTGCGTACCTGCGCGCGGTGCTGCCGAAGTACGCGGTGCCGCTGTTCATCCGCTTCGTTGACGATTTTCAGTGGACAGCCACGCACAAGATCAAGAAGACCGACCTGAAAAACGAGGGCTACGACCCGGAGAAGGTGAATAAGGATTTATTCGTTCTGCTGCCGGGCGAGTCGGCCTATACCGCCGTCACCAGGGACATATACAAAGAAATAATGAACGGCAAATACAAGTTTTAAAGCGTCCCGGCCGCGCTATCAGGCGGACAAAGCGGTTGCCGGCGATACATGAAACACAGGAGAAAATAAGATTATGGAAATGCGTTTTGACGGAAAAACAGTGATCGTGACCGGCGCGGGCGCCGGCATCGGGCGTGAATACGCCCTGGAATTCGGGCGCAGGGGAGCCAATGTCGTGGTCAACGACCTGGGCGGGTTACGGGACGGTTCCGGCGGGAGCAGCAACGCGGCAGACATGGTTGTCGCTAAAATAAAGGAAAACGGCGGCAATGCTGTCGCCAGCTACGATAACGTATCCACCGAGGAGGGAGGCCGAGGCATCGTGGCAACGGCCATGGATTCATTCGGCAGGGTGGACGTGCTGGTGAACAATGCGGGCATAATAAGGGACAAGGGCTTCGTGAAAATGACCGCCGGGGAATGGGACGCGGTCATAAGCGTTCACCTGCGAGGCGCATACTGCGTGACAAGGCCTGCGCTCGAGATAATGCGTAATCAAAACTATGGAAGAATCATAATGACCACCTCCACATCAGGCCTGTTCGGAAACTTCGGCCAGAGCAACTACGGCGCAGCCAAGCTCGGCCTCGTCGGCCTCATGAATGTGCTGAAAGTGGAGAACAAAAAATACTATGACATCCACTTCAATGCGGTCGCCCCGACCGCGGCCTCGCGCATGACCGAGGATATCTTTCCCCCGAACATCGCCGAACGGCTGCATCCCAAATTCAACGTGCCGATCGTGGTCTGGCTATGCCACGAGGAATGCACTGAAAACGGATCGATATTCCTCATGGGCGCCGGATGGTTCGGCAAGGCCGAGATCGTATGCGGGAAGGGAGTGTGCATCGGCGACGCGCGCCGGGACATCCCCGCTGAGGAGATCCGGGAAAGGTTCGCCGAGATATCGAACATGGAAGGCGCGAAGAGCGTTTCTAACGTTGAAGTGTTCAGTTACATGTCGCCGCTGCTGTCGTGAAAGATCGGGTCGTATCAGGTATCTCATGTGTGGATCAATCCCAAGATCGATATCATAACGATGATATCCATCAATGAAATTCGCAGCGGCGGAATATTCCATAAGGTCGTTCAGGAGGCGGAGAGTAATGACGGGATCGGCAGGATGATACACAAGGACGCTCGAGGAGACTGCAGGAACGATAACCGGGATGACTTCGATCTTTGTCACCGAGAACGAAAAAATTAAATCCGCGACGGCAGTCGGGCCGGCAATTTCCGGGGATTACAGTGATAACCGGAACTGATTATTAATGTATAAAATCATTCGATATATCTTCTTTGCGCTTATGTCGGCCGCGGTGCTGCCCGGCCGCATTTTTTCTGCAGAGCCGATCGTCATCGACCGGCATATTGCCGTGAGGCCGATCGGCGCTAACTGCGATTACCTCGAAGACAAAACAGGCAGGCTTGGCATCGACGATATCCGCTCGGGCGCGAAAGGCGGCCGGGACTGGACCCCGGGTGAAGACGGGGCTTTCAACGCGGGATATACTTCGTCCGCGTACTGGTTCCGGTTCACCCTGCGGAATTCATCCGACGCCGACGTCATCCTGTATGCGCAGGAGGCCTATCCCCTCCTGAATCGCGTATCGTTCTATTGGCCCGGGGATGGCGGCAACTACCATGAAATCCAATCCGGTACCAGGTATCCCTTTTACCGGAGACCGATTGCCCACAGATCATTCTTGTTTCCGCTTACGGTTCGCGCGCATACTGATATGACCGTGTACCTGCGGGTCGCATCAGAGGGTACGCTCTCCGTACCGGTGTTCCTGTGCTCGCCTGATGATTTCAACCGCGAGTGGATCGCTGAGACCATGGCGCTCTGGATGCTGTACGGGATGCTGATCATCATGGCGTTCTATAATCTTATCATCTACGTTTTCATCAGGGAAAAGAGCTACCTCTACTACGTCGCATACATCGCGCTTTTCGTCGTGACCATCATGTCGCTCAATGGCCATGCCTCGCAGCACCTGTGGCCGAACGCGGTGTGGTGGGGGAACCACTGCAGGCCGGTACTGCTCGGCCTCATCGTGGCCGCACTCTGCCAGTTCAGCAGGGAATTTCTGGAAATGAAGCGCCTGTCTCCGAAATGGGACGCTTATTTCAAGGCGATCATGGAGATGTCGGCGCTTTCGGGCCTGGTCGTGTTCGTGTTCGATTCATACCGGATCTGCATGCTCACCACGATGTTCATGGCCGAGGCCGGGATTGTTAGCTGCTTCGCGTTTACCACATGGGCCGCATTAGCTAAAAAATCGACTTCGGCCATGGTCTACCTGGCGTCGTTCACCCCCTTTTTTTGCGGAACCATCGTGTATTTGTTGAAATCGCTCGGCCTCCTGCCGGAATCGATGTTCACCAGCTACTTCATCCTCATCGGCGCCGTAATCCAGGCAACGCTCTACTCTCTCGGGCTGGCCGACAACATCAGGCGCCTCAGGGACGACCTGCAGAGCCTGAATCTCCGCGCGATCGGGACTGCGCCCGAGAAAAAGCAGCGCATCATATCGCTGCCGATCAAGGAAAAGATGGTCAGGGCCATCGCGTTCCTCGAGGAGAATTACCGGTCTGACATATCGCGCGAGGGCCTTGCCTCGCACCTGGGTATGAACGCCGACGATTTCGGAAGATACTTCAAGCTCTACACCGGTAAGAAGGTGAGCGACTACTGCAGCGAGCTCAGGATCGACGAGGCGGCAAAAATGCTGCGGGAAACCGCCAAATCCGTCACTGAGATCGCCTTTTCGGTCGGATTCGAGAGCCTGACCACGTTCAACCGCGCATTCATGAAGGTGATGAAGAAGACACCTAGCGAATATCGCTCATCGGGAGTGAATTGATCGGAATAGACAAGCGGGGTTTTAATTTACATCTCGAACATGGTTAATCATTTTCGAGCGGCTTCCGAGATATGTTTTTTTCACGGTAATTGGCAGGTGTCGTACCCGCCATTTTTTTAAACAGGCGGTGAAAATGGGTAAGGTTTTCGAATCCGACATGGAACGCTATATCGATGACCCTGCTGTCCGTGTCCTCCAGCATTTTTTTTGCAGCATCGATCCTGAGCGTGTTGAGATAGTTTGAAATGCTGGTGCCGGTCTTTTTTTTGAAGACCTGGCACATGTAATCTTCATTTATATTGAATCGATCGGCTATCGCCTTGCGGTCGTACGGTTCGAAATAGTTGCCGTCAAGATGTTCGATGATATCGTTGACGGCCTCGCGCGGCCCTTCTTTGAACCTACCCTTTACTGTGGAATTGACGAGCTTCTGTAGTTTCTGGATCTCTCTTGTTTTACCAAGAAGCGCCTTTGCGATTGAGGAGTTCTCATTGAGTACATTGCTGTAATCGGTTGAGAATACTATGATTGTCAGGAGGAACAGGATCGGAGCCTGGCTGATATGAAAAGGGACATCCATCAGCTGCATCGTGATAAGGCAATAGAGATAATAGAGGTCCATCATCAGGCAAAAAACCGTTACCAGCGACAGGTACCAGAATCGCATCGGGTCGCGTATTATCATCATGATGAGGATGGCCGGAACGTAAATATGATATACGATGCTGAACACGAGGTAAAGGGCCCCTGAATAGTGCGTGAACGCCTGTGTTGTAGTTGTCATTGCACAAGACAGCAGGATGACCGCAGTGCATCCCGCCATAATGGTCCTCATGTATCTGATTTTCGTGTTGAAAATCAGTTCGGCCACCCTGGTATATAGCAGATACGCAATCGCATACAGGCCGAATTCGATTTTAAACATGATGAGGCCATCGGAAAACCGCCAGAATCCGAGTACGATAAGTTGCAGGAAAATGGCGCCTGCAAGTATCAACAGGATCAGGGGATACTCTTCGCGTGACCGGTCGTTTATGGAAATGATCAGCGCTATGATTGACAGAATCACATTGGCCGTAAATATGCCTGCGTGCGCAAAGGTCACGACAGGGAATCCCAGCAGAGACCTGCTTTCTTTCCAGTTTTTTTCAGGCATTAGTTCAAGATTGTCTGTCATGCCGCAGACAAGGTGGGAGAAAACGCGGATGGATATTTTATTCTCGCCATTTTTGATGATATTGTCGGGGACGAAATAGTTCCTGGGGACCTGCCATGCCGAGCGGTAATTGAGGGCATCGGAACGGTCGGGGATGACCCCGCAGCTTCCGACCTGTGTCCCGTTTATGTACGTCTCGTCGGCAACTCCTATTCTTCCAAGTGACAGAATGTACGGTCCGTATCCCTGAGTTTTATTAATACTAATTGTTTTTTTCAGCCAGACCGTAGCCGCACGATCGCTGTTTCTTTCAAGTACATGATTCCAGTAGCCGGGAAGATTTATTCTTATCGAAGGTGCTGCAGGTTCGTTCGCCGCAAAACCGCCGTCTGCGGGGATCAACTCCCATCGGCCCGAGAGGTCTATTGCATGATTGCCGGATTTGCGATGCGTGCAGGAATAAATGAAAAGAATGATCATCAGACATGAAAGGGCGAGTGTTGACTTGTATGCAACATTCCGAATTTTTTTTGACACCATATATGCGCTATTCCATGTGCGGTATTTATTTCGGCCAGGGCGAGGTAAACAGGATTCTGTTCACCGGCAATAATCAACTTTTCCCTGCAACCATACACTCGGCTGTAAATTTTTACACATTTCTAAATTCAGTGTAAGACAAATATATTTTATTCGGATATATAACGTCAAACAGATTTCAGGTGCGACAGCGGCAACATAATTGATGAAGTAATAGTTACGACGATTACGGAAAAGATCCAAAAGCAATCGGAGGGAAATATGAACAAACCAGATGGCAGCGTAAAAAAAGCGGCAAGCCCGGGTTCCCTGACCGGCGCCGAACTTCTCGTGGCGACGCTTGCCGACGCGGGTGTAAAATTTATCTTTATGGAAACACACCCTGATACCGTTCCGGTTCGGGATGCCGCTCTCCACCGCAAGGACATGACCGTCATCGAACCGGTGAGCGAAACATGCTGCGTGCCCATGGCCGACATATGCGCGCGATACACCGGCAATCCCGTCGTTTCGCTCACCGCAGGCGGCGGCCATTGCCTGAACCAGGTCATGGGCATGACCACCGCATGGGGAGACAAGACGCCGGTCATATCGATCGGCATCGCCCCTGACCGTGGAACGGGAACCTCGCCGGTCTTTGACCGGGAGCGCACGGACCCCTGCGACGTTTTTTCATCGATATCAGTATACCGAGAATCGGTCCGTGAATGGTCCGACCTGCGCGACGTCGTCTGCCGCGGCGTGCGCGAATCGCAGTCGGCAAAGGGCGGGACCGTGCACATTGAAATTCCGCAGAGAGTCCTGGAAGAATCGGGCGTTCCCGACGGCTTCGGCATACTGGGAGATTTCGGGTGCTTCGTACAGGAACAGGCCCCGGTGCGTGCGGAAGATGACAGGATGGATGCCGCAATCGACATGCTGCTGCGCGCGAAGCGCCCGGTCATTTTCGCGGGGGGCGGCGTGGTAAAGGCCGGCGCTGCAGACCTGCTCAACGAGTTCGCCCGCAAAGCGGGCATTCCCCTGCTTTCAAGTATGGGCGCCATGGATCTCGTGGATCCCTACAGCCCGATGTTCGTCGGCCCGTCGAGCTACCTTGCCGGCGAGGCGTTCCATTATGCGATAAAAAAAGCCGACGTCGTGCTCGCCGTCGGGACCTGTTTCAGCGGCCTTGACGGCTTCGGTCTGCCGCCGCTCTGGTCGGGCTCGATACAATTCATACAGATAAATATCGATCCGCAGTACATAGCCTTCAATCCGCCCGCCGCGCTTTCAATTGTGGCCGATGCCCGTGAGGCGCTGCTGCAGTTGTCGGATCGTCTTGACGGTTTGTCATCACCGCTTCCCGACTGGACCCGATGGACCGAATCGATCAAGCGTCGGACCCGGGAGCATGTGGAGCGGATAACCCGTGAGGCTGCACGTCATAAAAGCAGGAACGGAAGGCTGCACCCGGCAGCGGCGCTGCTTCCCATTATTGAAAAGATCAAGGCTTCCGATGCGCTCGTGTGCGTGGATGGCGGTAACACGCCGCTCTGGAGCGGGATGCTGGCCCTCCTGAAAGGGCCGCGGCGCGTTTTTTATCCCACCGGCATGGCGACTCTGGGCGTGGGTATTCCCATGACGCTGGCGCTGAAGGCGGCGGCGGGGAAACGACGGGTCATCCTGGTTTCGGGCGACGGCTCGCTGCTCTATAACGTCCAGGAGCTTGAACTGGTTAAAAAATACAACCTCCCGGTGACCGTTATCGTGAACAACGATTCGGCCTGGAACATGATACGCGCCGGCGAGATCATGCAGCACCGGTGCGTCGGCACGGCTCTCCCTGAGCAGGATTACGCGGCCATAGCCGAGAGCTTCGGGATACCTGCTCGGCGCATATCGTCGCTGGGCGACATCCCGATCGTCATCGATGCGGCCCTGGCGTCGGACGGCCCCATGCTGATCGATATCCTGACCGACAAGGACGTGTATCCCGATTCCCTGGCGAGCTTCATCAGGGTTGAATTCATGGGTTCTCTCATGCCGCTGCCTCTGAAGAAAATGCTGAAGTTCCGCCAGAACGAGGTGCATATGGGACGCAATACGATGAACATTATCAAATACCTGATGAAGACCATGTAAGGAGGCTGTCATGTCGACATATCTCGGCGCCGATCTGATCGTTGAAACGCTTGCACGGGAGGGAGTGAGGCATGTATTCACCGTTCCCGGCGGACAGATGATACCCATACACTATGCCATCGACGACCATGAATCGATGGAGCTCGTCATTCCCCGCCATGAGGGAGCGGCGGCGCTCATGGCCTGCGGATACAGCATGGCCGGGTTGCCCTCGTGCGTCATGACCACGGTGGGGGCGGGGATCGCCTATGAGGCCGGATCGCTCGCATTCGCCTGGCGCGAGCGGCTCCCGGTCATCTCGATAGCGCCCCAGGTGCAGTCGCACAAGATGAAGCCTATACAGGAAAACCTGCAGGCCTGCGACCAGGACGAGATCTTCGCGCCGATCACCAAGTTCCACGCAATCATGTACCACCGCGACAGGATACCCGCCCTCATACGGCGCGCGGTCAAGTTCGCCCTTTCACCGGAACCAGGACCGGTCCACCTGGACACGCCGGTGGACGTGATATTCGGTTTCAAGCGTGTTTCGCGCTCGAAAAAGAAGAATCTCTTTCCGGATCGGCAGTTCAGGTTTGACGGCAAGGTAATTCCTTCGCGGGAATCAGTGCTCAATGCCGCGCGGGTGATCGGCTTATCGGCGCGTGCCCTAGTCCTCGTGGGACGCAATGTTGAGCGCTCACGCGCCGGCGAGTATCTCATGAAGTTCCTTTCTGCGGCAGGTATCCCGGTGATAACCTCTGCGGCTGCCTGGTCCTCGGTTCCGGGCGATTCGGAGCTTCGTATCGGCCACGCTGGCCTGTGGCGGAATGACACAACCCTCCGCCTGCTCGCGCGTACCGATACGCTAGTTTTAATCGAGGCCGATGAGGAGACCGGGAGGCTCGCCCGCGAAATTGTGGCCCGAAACGGCAGTGTGCTCGTTGTGCAGACGGCGGAGCTTGCCTCTGCAGTGGGCTCGCTGGTGCCGGTTACGGCCGGGATCACCGGATCCGTAATTCCGGTCCTGGAGGAGCTTGCAGCTTCAGTAAAATCCCGGGAGGGAAAAACCCGCGTCGACAGGGAATGGCTTTCATCGCTCATGAAGGCGGGGGAATTCGCCGAAAAGGGTTTTCTCAGGGGCATCGGCCCGGCGCAGCGGATAAAACGCCTGAGTAAGGTCTTTGATACAATCAATTCCATTGCCGGACCCGACACGCTTATCGTTTGCGAAGGGAGCATGGTCTGCGGGTCAGCCATGCTCCGCCTGAAAAGGGAAGGACTGCATAACACGGTCATGCTCGATGACGGCTACAGCGCCGGCGCAGGATTCCCTCTTTCCCTGGGCATGAAATGCGCTTTTAAAAACCGGAAAGTGATCCTGTTCAGCGATGCCGATTCATTCAAGCGCCATTCGCGTGAGATTCAGACGATGATACGGTATAATCTCCCGCTTGTTATTTTCCTCTTCCAGGACAAAGACAGGAAACCGCGCGAGGAAGTCGATTTCGCACGCTTTGCGAAGAGCTTCGGGCTTGAGGGCCGGATAATAACCGATCCGGACAGAGAGATGAACGGGCGAATGATCAGAGACGCCCTGGAATCGCCCTGCGGCGTTCTTTTCGATATGACTTTATAAAGCCGTGAGCCATGAAGGAGGCCGCCATGGGAATGTTTAAAAACGCCGTCAGTATCGTTACCGGGGCCGGTTCAGGCATCGGGCGCGAGCTCGCGCTGCAGCTCGCGAAGAAGGGCGCGCGGGTCGTCATAACCGATATCGATCAGAAAAGGATCGACGCGGTGCTGGCTGAGCTGAGGGAGAACGGCGCCGAAGCGGGCGGGTACCGGGTCGATCATTCAAAGCTGGAGGATGTGCAGAAATTCGCACGCGAATTTTTCGCGAAATGGAAGCGGGTCGATATACTGTGCTGCAACGCCGGTGTCGGCGCCGGAGGCAGACTGCAGGAGCTCGAGATCAGGGACTGGGAGTGGATCATGGGGATAAACCTCTGGGGCGCGATCTATATGGTCCAGCTTTTCGTCCCGTCGATGATCGAGCGGAAAAGCGGAAGGATTCTGATCACCGCCAGCGGCGCCGGGATCATCGGCATACCGGGCATGGCGCCGTACTGCACCAGCAAGTTCGCCATGATGGGGCTGGCTGAATCGCTACGGGGTGAACTGTACAAGTATAATATCAGGGTGAGCTCGCTCTGCCCGGGAATCGTCAACACCAATATCATAAAGGACGGGAAGATACTGTATAAAGATGATAAGGGAAATACCGCGCAGTCCGCGGTCGAGCGGTTCTATTCAAAATTCGGCGGGAGGCCGTCGCATGTGGCGAAGCAGGGTATCGGCGCGCTGCGCCGGGACACTGGCTTCAAGGTTTCCCCCGGTTTCCAGATGTGGCCGGTCTATTTCATCAAGCGCCTGTCGCCCACACTCTGGCAGGCAATGGCGCGTTTTTTGTACAAGCATATCATGTTTAAAGAGTGAAAAATCATGAAACCATTCTTGCCGGGCATTCCAATTTATTGCCATCGAAAACAAGCCGCGGAAAATTTGATTGGTCGATTTCTATCAACCTATACGGTTTTCGGTTAAGGAAATATTCAAATCCAGATATCAATAAAGGCAGGTTCCCAATGCATTTGTTCAGTACCTTGAACAATCTTTTTCTTGACGAGTATTCTGAAAGCTCCTTCTTGACCCGGCAGAAAGCAAAAGTTTTAATGTGGCTTTTCATCTCGGGGATTTTTTTATTTGCCGTATCAACCACCTTTGCGAATATCCTGAGACCGGAGGCAATCTCGTTTTTTCACAACATTACGGTGATGTTAGCATGTGTTGGTCTGTTTTGCTGTCTGTTTATATTGAAAAAAGGACTGTATATCCTGGCGTCAAACACCGGTCTGGGTATCGCTTTCGCCGTTGCAGTGACACAGGGGTATATAATCCAGACGCAGGCTGGGAAATACATTTTTCTTTATTTTTTTCTGGTTTTTATCGTTGCTTCAACCCTGTTGGGCAATAAACTCACCCTGATGATCAGCACTTTCGTTGTCGTCGCTGCAGGATGGTTTATCGTGCTCACTTCCGGGGGGCTTATCCCGACGAAAGAATTATGGGTAACAAACATCAATTTTTTATTTGTGTCGTTTTTCATGTGCATTCTCTGCTTTATTCTGCTGTCGATCGTCAAAGCGAATATCAAGGTTATTGAAACGAACAGCGTTGAAATACGGGAGCAGTTCGATAAAATAGACACCATGATGAGCACGGCATCAAACGTTTCCTCTCAGCTGAAGTTTATTTCGCAGGACATTCTCAGCGGGGCGGCTGCTTCGAGCGAATATGGGCAGTCACAGGCTGCGAGCATCGAGGAAATCACTTCATCCGTTGAGGAGATCGCCGCCAGTGCGGAGGCTTCATCCGCTATGTCCTTGCAGCAGGAGAACCGGACGCGGGAATTTATTGAAAACCTCAAAGTCATGTTCGGTCTGATCAGCGATGGCGCAAAAAAAGTCGCAGAGGCAATGGGGGTCAAGGATGTAATCAGAGAGCGCATGGGAAATTCCGCCAGCGACGTCGAAAGGTGCCGGAATTCGATGGGTAATGCAATAATCTCCAGCAACAAGGTATTCGAGGCAACGAGCCTCATCAATGATATTTCCGACCAGATAAATCTTCTTTCGCTCAACGCATCGATAGAAGCCGCGCGGGCCGGTGAGTACGGACGGGGTTTTGCGGTTGTCGCTGAGGAAATCGGAAAGCTCGCAGATAAGACCCAGGTGAACGCCAAGGAGATCACCAGGCTTGTCGGTGATACCAACGGTGAGCTCAAGGCTACCAGCGACGCACTTGCGAACGTGGCAGGCACGTCAAAAGGCATCGCCGATATCGTGGAGCGCTTTATCGTTCTCATCGGAGAGGTAAGCAGTCTATCCTTGCGGGACCTGGAATTAAACTCTCAGATGCAGAAAAACGCCGAACATATCCTCGGCGGATCGAATGAGTTGAAGAGTTCCATGGAGGAGCTGAAAATCGCCATTAATGAAATCAATCTTTCGCTTTCGACGATCAATGAGTCAACGCAGCGTCTGGCCGCCGGTTCGGAGGAGCTTTCCGGCACTGCAAACGGGCTTGTAGTGACTGCCGAGGAACTGAACATGATGTTGAGCCGGAATTAATAATTTATATCCGGATCAAGGTTTTTCCCAATCCTCACCAGAACACTATCTGGTAGCCCATTATCGCGTTGAGAAGATTCCCGGACAGGAGACAGTTTGAATCCTGGAATATGATGGAACCCGAATCCTCGGCGGGCGATCCATTCAGCCTGAGATACCTGCGGTTTTCATTATCGTATACCGGCCAGAACTGCCGGCCGCTGCTGTTCGGGTTCCCGGTCCAGGCGAATCCGGCCCAGTAGGCGTTGACGATGTCCGCGACAGCGGTTTCTCTCCCCGCGTAATTGAACATTTCCGCCGCGGTTCCGAACACGTAGGGCAGCTCGAATGCATGGATCACCGGCATCCAGTATGCCACCGGGTGATGGTTGAATCTGTACTGGTACATGGGGGCCCTGAGGTATTTGCCGAATATTTCAAGCTCGGCCTCGAGGGGGCAGTTGAATCCGATGTCGGTAGCGATGTTCAAGGCGAGCTCGTTCTCGTTGTTGCCGACGATGGTTGGAACATGATTGAATTCATCCGTGGTTATCGCTTCCGAAAAATGCTTGGGAACGATGTCCCCATCGACGGTCGGGATGAACGGCATGCTGCCGGCGGGTTTTATCCAGATGTTCTCCTTGAAAAAGGATTTTACATCCGCCTCGCGCAGGCACTTCGCGACATCGTCTGAATCGCCGCATCCGGCATTCTTTACGTAATATCGTCCGTATATTTCCGCCTGTTTCAAAGTTCTCGACAGGCATGACTGGCTCTCCATGATGGCCTTGTGAAACAGGCCTTTTGCCGCGGGCATATTCATGATTCCGCAGGTGTTCCACGACCCGGCCGATTCCCCGAAAAGCGTCACGTTGCCGCTGTCGCCGCCGAAATCCCCGATGTTTTTGTTCACCCATTCGAGGGCTTTCACGATGTCAAGGTAGGTGAAATTGCCGCTGCCTTTCCCGACGCTCGGATGGGCCAGGTGGCCCAGGGGGCCAAGGCGATAATTTATGGTCACGAGGATTACATCGTGATCATCGGCGAAATAATGACCCTGGTACACGGGGGTATCGAACAGGCTTGCGGTGATCTTGTCGATGTAAGTGGTTAAATCCGAACCCATGGCCGATTTTGCCATGCCGAGAAATTCCCTGACCGTCTGGGCCGCGCTTCCCATGTTGTTGCCTCCGCCGTGAACAAAGACCATTACCGGGTAATCGTCGCCCGGCTCGGCGTCAACAGGGGTCCAGACATTCAAAAATAGACAGTCTTCGTTTCCGGTGAATTTACCGGTGAGCGACAGTTGCGGACATTCGGAACCGTATGAGAATGCCTCTAAGCGGCCGTTTTCAAAATCGTCCGGGTCCTGCGGCGGCCTGAACCTGAGGCCTCCAACCGGGGCCTTGGCGTAGGGAATGCCGAGATAGCGTACGCTTTCCCGGCCGTTCTGGGAGTACTCCTGACCGATAATGGTCCCATGCGAAGTTTCTCGTTCGACCGTACCGAGGACGCCGTCCTGGTCGTCGCATCCGATAGTGAATCCCAGGAAGGAAAAAATCAAGAATATAAAGACGAACAACCTGATATTACCTGTCATGACCTGCCTCCGATATTATTACAACATGAAAAACTATCCATCTGCTCTGCTCATAACGGCAACAGTAGCCGTATTTACAAACTATCCAGCCAGTCGCTGACCACGGGAAACACCATGGTCGGCGCAGTATACCCTATTGGCAGATCGGCATGTCCTGAATTGGGAATATCTTCAATAATATCCAGTTTGTGCGGGGTCTTTACGTCCATCATGAGGTCTTTTATGCGATCGGTTATCTGCATGCCGTCGCTTTCGGAACCGAGGCACAGAATTGGCGCCGTGATATTGATCATGTGGTCTTCGTAATACAGATAGCCGTCGCCGTCCGCTCTCGCCTTAGGAGTCAGTTTTTTGGCGTTTTCCGGGCCGTTCTTGTATCCTTCCCTCATGTGCACGAAAACTCCCCAGTCGGCGAACTGGCCGAGCATTCTGATGTAGCAGTTTGCGGTCGCATATCTTACGAAATAATCAATGACATAGTCATCAACCAGTGAAGTTCTGAAAAAGTCAAAATACTCCCAGATGGAATCAGAATACTTGATGCCGAGATCTGAAAGTCCGTCGAAAAGATTATTCATCATGTAGCTCATGGTCATATCGTCGCTTCCTGACTTCACCAGCATTGATTCCATCATGGTATCCAGGGGAAGAGCGATCGGCATGCCGACTACTGACCATATCAGGGGATTGTCAAGGTCGGAGGGGAGGTAGGGCGCTACAGCCGGGTCGAGTGCGATGAAGCCTTTGACGCTGTTGTTTCTCTCTTTTGCGAGGTCGTCGCTGACTTTGACATGGGGCAGGTATTTGGTTTTTGCGGTCCTTCCCTTTATCACCTCAGCAGCATCCAGATACGCGCCTTCGAGGTACGTAAAGCATACGAGACCGCCTGTGCTGTGGCCGCCAATGACCGGTTTCTGGCCCGTAATCTCGGTGATTTTTTTCACCATCGCCGGCAGATCCAGGCAGCCGGGAACGTCAAGGGTCGATACGTTCGTGGGGCTGTCGCTTTTCAGGTCGCCCCTTCCGGTGCCTCTGTAATTGCCGAACCAGGGATCGAATCCCTGTTTCCAGAGATAATAGCCAAGGTTGTAGTACAGCATATGGTCGTTTTCGATGAATTCATCGTCTTTGGCCCAGTCGGCAATATCATCGGGGAGGGTCATCTTCGCATATTTTTCTTTCATGAGCTCGGTTGTATGCGGCAGGTATTCGTCGGTGTTCATCATTATCCCGCCAAGCATGAGAACGGGCTGGCGGCCCTCATTGAAGTTCACATCAGACGAAGGCCGGTAGCGGAGTAATTTCACCTGGATATTGTCTTCGGTTGTCGCCGAATAAATCGCCTGAGTGCTCCCGCTGCTACCTGAAACGGTTTCATTTATCCTGGTTGCAACGCTGCCGCTTGTTGCATTCTCGTCATCGGCGACTGGAGATGTTGCCTGTATGTCATCGCATGAGGTTAAGGTAATTAGAAAAATAAACACCGATGAAATAAGAATATTACGCCATTCGATGATGCCCCGTAATGTCGCTTTCATGATATCCTCCCCTGTGCTGTATCGAAATGAAACGAAAATTTTTATCCGGAGTGATTTTCGGCTCTCATGACGTGAGAATCATTAAAGACCATCCGGATGGTTTGTTTAAAAATATACAAGAGGCAATGGTTTTGCGCTAATCACTTCATGGAAACCCAGAAATTGCACATTAAAAATGGCGGCCTTCTCATGGTCCGCTGGAAAGTGCTGCTGCTAAAAGGAGTTAAATGAAGTAAAAGGAGTGTTCTTGGATATTTTTCAGGTCGCTACACTGCCTGATTGTGCCGGTAATCCGTTCCTCCGACGACCGTCATCAGCACCGGGACCGAATGCAGCTCGTGCGCAGGGACCTTCAGCGGGTCGGCCCCGAGCGCGACGAAATCCGCGGCCTTGCCTGGCGTGATGCTGCCCCGATTTTTTTCGTCGAAGAGGGCGTATGCCGCGCCCGATGTATACATCGCGAGCGCCTGCTCGACTGTGATCGATTCTTCGGGCACCATGCCGCATCGGGTCACGCACGCCTCGATTGCGGCCATGACATTCTGTGACTCGACCGGCGAATCCGATGCCCCGGCAAGAACCATTCCCGCATCGAGGGCCGACCTGAATGGGTAGATGATCGGCAGGCGCCCGGGTCCGAAGCGCTTCCCGAGCCAGTGGTGCTCCGAGTCGATGAACATCGGCTGTACGCACAGGACCAGGCCGAGCTTGGATGCGTCGGCGATCATGTCGCGGTCGAGCATCGATGCGTGCTCGATGCGGTGGCGACGGTCATGCAAGGGGTGCTCGGCCATGAGCCGGCCATACAGGTCGATGCAGGTGCGGTTCGCCAGGTCGCCGATTGCGTGCACCGCGATCTGGTATCCGGTAAGGTGCGCTTCTTTCATGAGGGCGTACATACGTTCAACGTCATTCAGCATGAATCCCCTTCTGTCCGGAAAATCGCAGAACGGCTCCCGCATGGCCGCGGTGCACGAACCGAATGTACCGTCCGAGATGATTTTGAGCCCCAGGACCCTTAGCCGCTTGCCGTCTGTGCGGGCGCACACGGGCCTCGCCTTGAGCTCATCCAGCGATGCGATGTTTTCGGTCATCACGTACGCGCTGAGCGACTGCGGTATCTCGCCGGTCATGGCCTCGAGCACCGGGATGTCGAGAGCGCCGAGTATGCCCTCGGGTCCGTCGATCCCGGTCTGTATTATGAGGCCCAGGGACGTTATCCCGTGCCGGAGCATTCTGCCGAACGAGCGCCGAGCGCCGTTGTAAAAGTCATCCATCTTCGGCGCGGGAAAATGGTTGATGGCGAGCTTTACCGCTGTTTCATGCAGCGCGCCGGTCGGGACTCCCGATGAGTCGCGCGCGATAAGGCCACCGGTCGGGTCCGGAGTGGATGCGGTTATTCCCGCGGCCTCGAGCGCCCTGGTATTCAGGTACACGGTGTGGCCGTCATGCTTGATGATCGCGACAGGTATTTCGTCCGAGACAGCGTCGAGGTCGGTTCTTGAGGGAAGTGTGGGCCGGTCCATCCCCTGTTCGTCGAAATTCACCCCGATGATCAGTTTCCCCTCAAGGTAGGTCCCGGTCCGTTCGAGCAGGCGCGCGCGCATTTCGTCCATGTTCCGTACGCCGTGAAGGTTGACGTTCATGTCGTAGTAAATGGTTGAAAGGGGATGGATATGGGAGTCGCAGAATCCGGGCACGAGCGTCGCGCCCTTGAGGTCGACCCGCCTGTATCGGCGTCCAAGCGCATCGGTGCAGCGCTTCTTGCCGCCGGTAAACACTATCCTGCCGTCACGGATGGCAACTGCCTCTGTGACAGGATTGGCCGGGTCCATGGTGCGCACCGTGCAGTTGTGAAAGAGGATTTCGTCTTTATCCATGCTGTTTCATGGAGGATTTCATATAACAGCGGATATGTCAAGCGGGATATAATATTTGCGATAGCGCAGGCGCGCAGCATGCTGCGCGCCTGCGCTATCGCCGCCATGTCCGTTCACGACAATCTGGCTTTCTTTCTCTCCAGTATGGCGCGTAACTCATCTGCGCTGAAATGGTAGGTTTTTCTGCAGAACGTGCATGAAATCTCGGCGCCTGAATCCTCGTCGATCATGTCGGTGATGTCCTTTTCGGGGATTGTCATGAGTATTTCGGACAGTATATCGTGCGAGCACCGGCACGCGGCCCTGAGATGACAGGTGTCGGCCACCGTCAGCGGGTTGCCACCGAATATGTCGGAAACGATGTCCATGATGTCGCGGCCGGCGGCGAGCATCCGGCCCAGGCTCTCTTTCATGGAGGCTATGTTGTTTTCGATCAGGGTTATGGATTCAAGCGGGGTCCGGGGGAATGTCTGGATGAGTATGCCCCCGGATGAGGCCACGGCGCCACGGTCGTCGAGTTCAAGCCCGAGGATGAGGGCCGAGGGCACCTGCTCGGACGCGGTGAGGTAATAGGCGATGTCCCGGGCGACGTCTCCGGCGAGCAGCGGTATATGGCTCGTGTACGGCTCGCGCATTCCGATGTCCTTGACCACGGTGAGGAATCCGGCCCCGATCGCGCGGGAAAAGTCGATAGAGCCGATGCTCTCTGCGAGATCGATGTCGGGCCGCGACACGTATCCCCTGATACTGCCGCGTGCGTCGGCCTGCGCATGCACCTCTCCGAGCGGCCCGCTTCCCGAGAATTTCAGCGACACGCTCTGGTCAGATCCGGGCTTGAGCGTGGCCGCGATCAGTGCGCACGCGGTAAGGGTCCTTCCCAGCGGGACCGTCGCGTTGGGGGTGGTGTTGTGGATGCCGGTGATCTCGCGTACCGCGTTCAGCGAAGTGACCGTGTAGGCCCTGAGGTCAAGCCTTTCGCACAGGATGCGGGAAACCCGGTCTTGCTGTTCTTTCATAGGCCGCCTGTTTCCGAAAAATATACCATGCCGCTTTCCGATACTTCATGCAGTATGCCGCCGCGTCCAGCGATTTTTTCGAGGTAGCGGATGTTCTCTCTCCTGTGGCCGATATATTCCTCGATGTCTCTTGCCGGCAGGTGCGCGGTGATTCTCCCGCCCGCGCGGCCGCAGCCTCCTTCAAGGAATTTGCGCAGGGCCTTTTCCATGACTGAGCGCCTGGCCCTTGACTTCACCATGAAACCGAACGCGGTGTGATACGGGCCGGCGAGCACCGAGCGCGCCTCCTCGGGTGCGAGCGGGTGCAGGCCGATGCGGATTACGGGTATATTTTTATCCGAGAAAACCCCGTACATTCCGGCGCACAACGATACGGCATCTTCGAGCGAAAGCGGCCGGTATTTGCCCTGGCGCCAGAGCTTTTCCAGTCCCGTACCCTCGACGACGACCGTGGGGTAAATCCGCACAGCTTCAGGAGAAAGATCGGCGGCAGACCGGGCCGATGACATCGATTTTTCGGCCGAGTCGAGCGGCAGGCCCGGCATGAGCTGGATCACGAGCCCCATCCCCCTTGATTTTATCATTTTCGCGGCCGCAACCGTATCGCCCGCGCTGTGCCCGCGCCCCGCTGCGTTGAGCACTTCGTCGTGAAACGACTGTGCGCCCAGCTCCACGGTGTCGACCTCGAAGCGCGCGAGCAGGTCGAGGGCCGCGTCCGATATGCAGTCTGGCCTGGTCGAAAGACGAATCCCCCCGATGAACCCTTTTTTTTTCTGCTCGATCGCCGCAGCGAGCAGCTCTTCCTGGATTCCGCGATCGATCGCGGTGAAGCTGCCGCCGAAAAAGGCGAGTTCGATTTCCCGGCCCGGTTCCGATGACGACCGGTATTTCTCCACGGTGCGTAAGACCGCTTCGCGATCGGGGATTTTTTTTGCGCCTCCGGTGACCCACTGGTTGCAGAACAGGCACCGGTGCGGGCAGCCCTGGTGGGGGACGAAAATGGGGATTGTCATGTGCTGCCTGGCCATGGAAGGATGGTGATCCGGGTCGCTTTTATGTCAATAATTATAATAGCCGCCTTTATTGCTTTGATAAGACAGCCATGGAGGCTCAGAGACAGAGGTTAAAACTGTCATTGCGAGGCCTTCGACTGAAGGCCGTGGCAATCCTACGGGTTCGCAGTTCCCGAAGGATCGCCACGTTGTCCTTCGACCGGGCTCAGGACTCTTCGCGATGACTGTGAAATTCCTTATCCCCATATCCCCTCGTCCTGTTTTCTCTGTGTTCTCAGGGTCTCTCTGGCAAATCTTTTCCGATTTAGTAGTGTCCGAAGATTAAATTTTTTATTGACGTAACCGGACAGGATTTTTTAGTATCCAATACTTTCAATTCACGCCAAATTTCTGGGAGGTTCACTATGCCCACATACGAATATAAATGCGAGGAATGCGGACATAAGTTCGAGAAATTTCAGCAGATGAACGACGATCCGGTCAGGTCATGCGAGAAGTGCGGCGCCCCGGTGCGCAAGCTTTTCGGGACCGGAGGAATCATTTTCAAGGGGTCCGGTTTCTATGTCAATGACTACAAGAAAGGGAGCGATCCCGAAAAGAGAAACAGCGTGAGCGCCGGAGAGGCATGTGCGGGCTGCGCGGCTGCAGGCTCATGCCCGTCGGCCGGGGGATCCGACTGAGATTGGAAATTTAAATCCCTCCCCGCTTCTCGCGCCCCCTTTGACGAAAGGGGGCTTTTTATTTTGTACGCGCGGCAGGGGTGAAAAAATATCTATTTTCGGCTCGTGAAATTTTAAAAAAGCCTCGCATCCGGGGCTTTTTTTTGTCAATAGTTACCTACTCCAATTAGATAAAACACTATTTCATGGGGTGCAGGGGCGGAGCCCCTGCGGATAACCCCCTCCTCATGGTGTCCCGTGCAACGGTTTTTGGCAGAGGAATTTCCTAATATCTTATCTAAATATAATCTTGACTGTATGTATCAGGATGTATATTCTGTGCATATGAAAACTACGATAAACATCAGCGATGAACTCCTGAGAGAGGCCATTAAGATAACCGGGGTCAAAACCAAGACCGAAGCAATAGAGATCGGCTTGAAGGAAATAATAGCGATACACAACAGGAAAAAACTGGCCGACCTGTTCGGCAGCCAGAAGAGCCTTGTTGTACCGAGAAGGCGCCGATCCCGATGATCATTATCGACACCAATGTCTGGGTATCATTTTTCAAGGGGGAAAGAAAGGCGGCCCCCCTGAAAGAAATGATCATAGACGGCGAGGTGATGATGCATCCATACGTTTTCGGGGAACTGCTTTTAGGCGGAATAAATCAGAAGGCACAGGAAATGCTGCGTCAGCTTGCACAGGCAGACATAGTCTCACCCGACCTGATATTCCGTTTCATTATCGAGAATAAGCTTAAGGGCAAGGGAATCGGCTGGGTTGACGTGGGCATACTTGCTTCAGCCCTTCATGACAAACACCTGGTTTATACATTCGATGAAAACCTGGTTGTAGTTTGCCGGGAATTTAACTGCCATTTCAATTAAGCATACTAAATTTTGAAAGGCCCTGCATCCGGGGCTTTTGTTTTATATGTACTATGATTTTCCCTTGTTGCGGAGGGTTTGCGCGCGTTTCTGGCGGTACAGAGTCAGGAGGTATTTCTCCACTGTCAGGATGCCGCTGCCGGGGATTACTTCGTCCTTGAGCTTTTCGCCCACCAGTGAGTCGGTGTAGGCCCTTATCGATTCGGGGGTCTTGGTCACTTCGGTGTCGACAAGCAGGTACTCGACGTCGGGGAGCAGGTATTTCTGGCTCCTGTTCGGGTACAGTACAGTCCTGGCGTTATACACCGGGATGACGATCTTCAGGTGGTTTTCCCGTATCTCGTTGATGATGGTATCGAGCTTTATCTCGTTCTCGGGCGTCAACTCGATGAAATCCGAGATGGGGATTATCTTGCTGCTCCGGTTTTTGATTTTTACGTATACGTCCTTGGTTTCGCGCGAGAATTTTTTTCTGCGAACGCCGGCGTGCGAAACGGCTGCATCGTCGTCGAAAGCCTCCTCTTTGCTACGCCCGAAAAGCGACTTGAAGAATTCCCCGATCATGATGAGAATGCTCCTGCGCTGTTTGCGGTCCTGGTATCCCACGTCCATGGTGTTTTTCATGGCCAGGCTCCGCTGGTAGTCGGAGTATTCCTTCACGATGGTCTTGAGCCGCGAGACGTTTTCATCGGTCTTGAGCAGGCTCAGGGCCTTTTCGTCCGATGCCAGGACCGAGCGCGAAGCGTTCCAGTACAGCTCCATCGATGCCAGCTTGGCCTCCTTTTCGTTCTGGCTGAGGGCGGAAAAAACATCGTCCTGAAAGATGATGAGCCTGTGGAGTTCGGCTATTTTCTGGAGCAGTATTCTCCCGTCCAGGTAAAGCAGCGATCCCGCATCGTCGCGTACCGGGATCACCTTGTATCTTTCGAAGCAGCCTTCCTCCCATTTTCTCAGCGTGTCCTCGTTGATATTGTCGAACAGGATGTAGACGTCCGATTCCCGGCATATTCCGTTTTCCCTGACATAGCGCACCAGGTCTTCGCTCACGGTGAGCAGCGGGTCGATTATTTTTTCGACCTTCAGCAGGCAGGTGCGCAGGGAATGGTAGTTTTTTACGATCAGCAGCTCCTTGTCGGACAGCGAGGAGGGGATGTCCTCGATGAGGATGTTCAGCAGATAGTCGAGCTTGGTGTCATGGTAATCGGTGAACGTCGTGTTGAGAATGCCGAAATTTTTCAGCCTTCTCAGTATCTGGATGGAATACGCGTTGATAATGTCCTTCAGGTGCTCGTTATCGAGCGATTTTTTCACCGATTCATAGTTGTTCTTGTGGAACGCGTAATCTTCGGCCGCCTCCAGGCCGTTCCTGTCAAGCCGGTAGCTCTTGAAGGAGAATATGTTTTCGCCGAGCTCGCCCTTGATTATTTTGGCAAGGTGCTGCTTGTTGTGGGCCTTGTTTACCAGTTTTGTGATGTTGAACAGCCTGAACTGGGAAAGCAGATAGTTGAGGTTTTCGTCGGATTTTTTGTCCCGCTCTTCCTGAAGGCGGTTGAAGTCGTCGTTGCTCATCGTCACCGTATATTCTTTCGTCTCGGCTATTTCCAGTTTTTTCGTTTCCGGGTCGGCGATGAAGTCGAAAGAGACGAGAGCCCGCACCTCCTCGGGATAGTTTTTTGAGAGCAGGTCGACGAGGTAGGCGATGTTTTTGTTGCGCGTCGGGGTGAACGGCATCTTGATACCCCGCGATTTTTTCAGGGTCTCCAGGGTGGCGAGCTCACCTTTACCCTCGCGCAGGGCGTTATGCTGGTATTCGCTTATCACGTCAAGAACGTCGACGATGTAGGCTTCCCGCGCGATATGGTCGTGCAGGAAACGGTACTGGTTGGGTTGCGCCTTTTTCTCTCTGGCCATCGGTTTAATGCCAAGTTTATGATCAGGGCCGGCAGGAGCCGTCCCCCTGAGCCATCATTCACTATCGGCAAATTTTATATTTTGTCAATACTTTTTACCTGCCGTGCACCATGGGGACGAAACGGACGTAGGTGATCGATTCTTTTGTAATGCGATCGCCGTTTTTCCTGATTCTGACGAGCTCCTGCATGAACTCTCCCTCCGGGGAGACCAGAATCCCTCCATCGGCAAGCTGGTCGATGAGCGTCTGGGGGATGACGGGAGGGGATGCAGTGAGGATGATCCTGTCGAAAGGGGCCTCTTCGGGCCATCCCTTATAGCCGTCCCCGATCCTCACCTCCACGTTGTCATATCCCATTTTCTTGAGCAGCGAACGGGCGTTTTTACCCAGGGGCTCGACGATTTCGATCGAGTAGACCTTTTTTGCCAGTAAGGAGAGTATGGCGGCCTGATAACCCGACCCGGTCCCGACTTCAAGGACCTTCTCGACGCCCCTGAGTTCGCACAGCTCGGTCATCAGTGCTACAATATAGGGCTGGGAAATCGTCTGGCCGTGCCCGATGGGAAGGGGATGGTCGTTATACGCTTCGCTGATTACGTGTGAGGGAATGAACAAATGTCGTTCGACGGTCCTCATGGCATGCAGAACCCTTTGGTCGGTCACCCCTCTTTCCTCGATCTGGTTTTTTACCATGAGCTCGCGGAGCCTTTCCATGTTCGATTCTCCTTTGCCGCAGCAGGAAGCCATGCACAGGGCGGATATGAACGCCATTAGTATTATGCCGGGTTTTAATCCTGAAAATAAGTACCCGCCTCCCGGACTAAAGGGGCAATCCCGAGGGGGATCATTCGATATGTCAGGGGCCGGCATATTATTCATTTCTGGTTTCCCCGAAAACATGCAATCACCCGGCATATGCGGTTCGCCGACAATGAATAATCTATCATGGACCGGTCGTGGTTTCAAGATATTTTCCTTGCCCGGCTTTCGCGGCCGGGGATAAAAAAGTCCTTGCATGAAAGCCCGGACGGTAGTTCCCTGTTGCGGGGGCCGGTCATGATCCCGGCGGTGAAGGGCCCGGCCCCAATTCATTGAAAGGCGGGTTACCCATGACGTCAAAGAAAACCAAAAACGTCAAAGCGGCCGGCAAAAAGTCGCCTTCGGGCAAAAGCCGTGCTTCTGCGGCCGGGCGGAGCCAGAAAAGTCCGGCGCCACCGGAACCGGTCAGGGCGGCGGGTTCCGGAGGATGGAACCCCGTGGCCGTCCTGATAATCATGGCGCTTGTCACCGTGATTGTCGTGATGGCCAATAAATTTTACCTGGCGAAAAAGCCCGGGCAGCCGGCAAAGCCTCCTGTCGCGGCAGTCAGGCCCGCTCCTCCCGTAATCCAGCCTGAAAAGGGAGTTGAGACCGAAAAAAAAGACAGGAAGGCTGATACTGCGGCAAAAGCCGGAGAGGAGGTAAAAGCTCCGCCCCAGAAGAAGGTCAGGGTCTATTTCATCCGGCTCGACGAGCCGACTGAAAAGTTCTATCTTTCTACGGTGTCGAGGACCGTTGACCCCGATGCGCCGCTGAAGAACGCGCTCGAGGAGCTGATCAAGGGCCCGACAAAAGGAGAGGAGGGCAGGGGATACCTGACCGCCGTCCCGGACAAACTCAGGGTCCGCAAGGTCACCGTAAACGGAAATACCGCCACCGTGGACTTCAACAGGGCCATAGAAGAGGGCGCGGCCGGGAACATCCTGCTGCACCGCGTGGACCAGATCGTGTACACGGCCACGCAGTTTGACGGAATCGACAGGGTTGTCATTCTGGTCGACGGCAAAAAAAAGACCAGCCTCGGAGGCGACGGGCTTTCGATCGGCGGGCCATTACACCGGAGGAAGTAACAGCCGCACTGTCACTCCCGTGAAAACGGGAATCCATTGTAATAAGATGGATTACCGCTGGAGCCTGTGCCCGCGATGGCGGATACGGGAATGATGTTACTCCAGTCACCAGAAAATGAGAATGGATATATTAGAAATAGAAATCAAGGCCTGCTGCGACAGCGAGGAAGAAGTTGTCTCGCGCATCAGCGCCCTTGGCGGCGTTTTTGATGAGCGGCGCACCGAAAGCGACGTGTATTACAACCATCCGGCCCGCGACTTCAAGAAGACCGACGAGGCGCTGCGCATCCGAAATGCCGGGGGCCGGACCGTGCTCACCTACAAGGGCCCGAAGATCGGGAATAAATCGAAGACCCGGATCGAGCATGAAACCGCTGTCGCCGATACGGCCGTCATGGCGCAAATTTTAGGGGATCTCGGATTTGTCGAATCCGGAAGGGTGGTGAAGGACCGCAGCCTGTATCATCTGGGCGGGATCGAGATATGCGTCGACCGGGTCGAGGGCCTGGGCCTCTTCGTCGAGCTCGAGAAGAAAGACACCGATCGCGAGAAGGTCGAGGCCGAGCTTTTCGCGCTTGCAGAAAAACTCGGGCTCAACCGGTTCGAGAGAAGGTCGTACCTGGAAATGATTCTGCGCGAATGATCTTCCCGCCTCAAGCCGCCTTTCTCATTTTTAAAATATGAGTAGAAGGCAGCCCTTATTGGTAGGGGAGAAAGAAATTTTACTGCGATCAGCTGTTAGTCTGCCGACCTTGCAAAGCGAAAGCCTCTGGCTCCGCACTCACCATTCGGACCGCACAATGTTATTATGGTGAGTTGCAAAAAGTAGGCATCGGTGTAATATGCGCCGCCACGTATTAAGCGATTAATCCCCTCATTGCCGCCAGATCCCCAGTCAAAACACCATTCCTCTACATTGCCGTTCATATCATACAGACCAAGAGCATTGGGATTTTTGCTTTTCACCGTGGTTGTTGATGAATTTGAATTTGCTGAATATACTGCGACATTACCGGTTGCTGTCGCATCGTTATAGTCTGCTGTAGCCCCACTGGCATATGTCCCTGACGTCCAGTTTGTCCCATCTATATATCGGGCAGCGCATTGCCACTCGTTATTTGTCAAGAGCCTGAACCCCTTCGCTGCTGCATTCACATATGGATCGTCCTCTTTGCCGTCATTGGGCCCTGTTCCTGATTCCCAGAATTTGGTATTGGAATCATCAGCAGTTTTAATTGGTGTTGTATATCCGCTATCAGTGTAATATACACAGTCAAGGTCAGAAGCTGTCCCGTTGTGTGCGTTAAACCATTCGGTAAGTGCATTACACCAGATCATGGCATGACGCCAGTTTATATAGGTTGCCGGTTCCTGGCTGGTGGTCTCGCTTCCCGGTGATCCATCATTTCCAGCTCTGGGAACACAGCCAGTTGTAAAGTTGAAGCTGTAGTCTCCAGCACCGGTTGCACCGCTACCGCTTGTTGCCCAGGTGTATACTTTGTACCACAACTCGTAGGTCACCTCGGTCTCGGCTATCCAGTAGGCATTGTGAACGGTTGCTGTGGTGCTGTTATTTGTTCCGGTCGGGAAAGTCAACCCGCCGGGTACAAAGACCATCTTGAAGGATAATAAGCCGCCCGAGTGGATGATGTAGGAGGCTTTATTTCCGGCCGTGGCTGTGTCGTCAATCATCCCATCACAATCGTTGTCCAACCCGTCAAGCGATTCCGGGTGGCCTGGATAGATGTTTGCCATCTGGTCATTGCAATCTGTGTTGTTGGTCGTATATCCTCCGGGTCTGGTTTCCGCCTTGATAAAAACATTTGGGTCGCCACAATCATCACCGTCTGCATCATAGTAAAAATAAGACTCATCGATGAGACCATCGCAATTGTTGTCGATACCATCACCGACTATTTCGTCTACGCCAGGAGATATTGCGGGATCGGTATCGTCGCAATCGGTGCCGTCTGGAACATATCCGGCTGGTGCCGTTGCCGCGATGATCGATTCGGCGGGATTCCCATAGGCGTCGTCGTCCTCATCCAGGTAGAAATAAAAATTTTCGTCGACCTTCTCGTCGCAGTCGTTGTCCCTGCCGTCGTAAATTTCTGTCGCGCCGGGAAAGACATCTGAGCGGGTGTCGTCACAGTCGCCGTCATCGGACACATATCCCGATGGCGCCGTTTCGGCGAGAACCGAAACGAGGGAGTTCCCGTATCCATCGTTGTCCAGGTCCTGGTAGAAATACGAATCCTCGTCGACCTTTTCGTCGCAGTCGTTGTCTCTGCCGTCGATAATTTCTGTCGCGCCGGGAAAGACATCTGAGCGGGTGTCGTCACAGTCGCCGTCATCGGACACATATCCCGATGGCGCCGTTTCTGCGAGAACCGAAACGAGGGAGTTCCCGTATCCATCGTTGTCCAGGTCCTGGTAGAAATACGAATCCTCGTCGACGTTCTCGTCGCAGTCGTTGTCCCTGCCGTCGATAATTTCAGGTGCGCCTGGAAATATCTCTGCCCGGGCGTCGTCGCAATCGGTGTCGTCTGCAACATAATTTGCCGGCGCTGTTTCGGCGAGAACCGAAACGAGGGAGTTTCCGTATCCATCGGAGTCTGCATCCTGATAAAAATATATCTCATCGGTCATCCCGTTGCAGTCATTGTCGCAACCGTCAATAGTTTCACTCCCGGCCGGATTTACATCGGGGTCATTGTCGTCGCAGTCGGTATTGTCGGCCACGTATCCCGCGGGTGCGGTTACTGCAGTCACGGAATCGTCCGGGCTGCCAAAGCCATCCTCGTCCGCATCCCGGTAAAAAACAAGTCCGGGATTTATGATCTCCTCAAGCGGGTTTTCCGGTAATATGTCATCGAGCCTGTCTGAGAAAGGCCCCAGTACCTCACTGTTCTCCTCGATAAATTCCTCCCTTTCTTCAGGCGTCATGGAGTTCAGCTCCTCGACGACCCTGTCTGCTATGATCTGCACAATGAACTCGTTTGTAATGAATCCACTGTTGACCAGCAGTACCGCCAATTGAAGGCCTATGCCGAAAGAAAAGTGGGGAAGTTTCACTTCAAGGATGTTTTCTGCGGTATCGACAGTCGACTCGGCCTTTTCGAGGCTGCCGTCATCGTTAAGATAATAGAAACCGATCAGGCGTTCTTCGATACCGTCCTCGGACATGTCGCCCTGGTGATAATTGATCCTTAGGGTTATGTCGGTATTGAACTGTATTCCGTGGGGATTCAATTCAAATACAGGAAAGATGGATAGATAACCTTCTGGCACCTGTTTTGTGCCGTCTGGCCAGGTCGAGACGGTTATTTCGGTTGGTTCTGAAACCGCGCCTGCCGGGAATTCGATTTCCCATTCGCCGTTTTCCGGTGCGATGGTTCCACCTGACTGAGTGATCGATGCTGTTATGGATTCGAGGGGTTGCAGCCGGTTATCGGAATTGCTGTCATCATCCGTGATTTCGCAGGATGCAAAAGACAGGGCTGTTAATATTGCAATTATTGCGGCAAGTCTAAACTTGAACATTTGATATACTCCTTAAAGAAAATTTTATACATGATGAAAATTAACCTGTCATGAATACATATATCAAAGGAGCGATAATTACCGCAGATACTACGATTTAGTGTTATTTATGCAATTTATTTTTAATTTTTTTAGAAAAATTCATTTGTTTGTGTTAAAGAGCTATCCTTAATTACGGCCCATCAATCGATTGCTTTTCGAACATCGCTTTTCCGGAATGCCCTGATCTTGTCGGCCCCAGGGGCATCCCGCCCCTGGTTTTGAAGGAGAAAAAAAATTTTAATCAGAGCCCTCTCCTCGAGGAGAGGGCTCGCCGGAGGCGGCGTGAGGTCAATATGGTTATATCCTACCGCAGCGTGAATCCCTTCTTCTCGAGCGCTTTGATGACCTTTTTCTGCATCGAGTCGATCTCGTTCGGGGAGAGCGTCCTGTCTTTTGCCTCGAACACGATCCTGATCGAGACCGATTTCTTGCCCTCGGGGATCGGGTTGCCCTGGTAGACCGAGATAACTTCGACGCTCGTGATCGTCCTGCTTTCGCTTTCGCGGATGATAGAGCATATCTCGCCTGCGTAGGTGTTTGAATCCGCGATTACGCTGATCTCGAACGGCACAGGCGGGAATTTCTGCAGATCGGTGAACGATTGCGGGCTCTTTTTAGCGGCGAAGACTGCGTCAAGCTCGATGTCGAAGAAGGCCGACTGCCCGGCGATCTCGAAGTCCTTGACAACTTTCGGATGGAGCTCGAAAACGAGGCCCGCCCGTTTTCCGTCGATCATGACAGCTAGCGAGCGTCCCGGGTGCGCGTACGGCGGGATGCTTTCCGCCGCAGGGACCATCTCCCACGCCTTCACGCGATGCTTCTCCAGCATGTCCATTGCGATCCTCTTCGCATCGTAAAAAAGCGTGGATGCAGCGCTTCGCGCGAACACTGCGCCGCACGCGAAAGTCTTCTCCGAGATCAGTTCGGGCGACTTGCGGTCTTCCTTCAGGTAGACCCTGTTCTGCTCGAATATCCTGAATTCGTCCTGATGGCGCTGGTTGAGCCTGACGTTGCTTATGATGTTGGGCGCCAGGGTCCTCCTGAGCCTGTCCTGCTCCTGCGACAGGGGATTGCTCAGCCTGAGCTCCCTGTCCTCGTTGATGCCTAGTCTGTTCAGGATGTCCTCTCCGGTGAACGAGTAGCCGCTGATTTCGGTCATGCCGTGGTACGAAGCCAGTATCTCCTTGTTTTTCCGCTCGAACAGCCTGAACAGGTTGCGGCCCGGCGCCTCGCAGGCGACCATGGGCGAGCGCGGGGTGATGTTGTCGTATCCGAAGATCCTGCCGACTTCCTCCACGATGTCCTCGGGGATCGAGACATCCTTGGTGGCCCGGTAATGGGGCACCTTCACCGAGAGCGCCGAGGCGTCGCCGGTGACATCGAAGTCGAGCGAGGTGAGTATGCGGATGATCTCGGAGTCGCTGATGTCCTGGCCGAGCCTCCTGCGGATGAACGCTGTCGAGGTCTTGACCGTGATTTCCTTCATCTTGACCGGGTAGGCGTCGACGAGTCCCGTCACCGCCTCGGCCTCCGGGCAGCACTGCCTGATGAGGTCGTAGCAGCGGATGAGCGCGTCGGGTGTGACCTCGGGCGAGAGCGCCTTCTCGAAGCGGATTGCGGCCTCGGTGCGCTGGTTGTATCTCTGGGCGGTCTTGCGGATGTTCACCGGGTTGAAGTTCGCGGCCTCGAGCACGATTTCGGTCGTGCCGTCCTCGATTTCGCTGTTGCCACCGCCCATGACCCCGGCGAGCGCGACCGGGCCGCCGGCGTCGGCGATCACGATGTCCTCGGCGCTGAGCTCGTACTTCGAGCCGTCAAGGGTCATGAGCGGCTCTCCCTGCGCGGCCATGCGCACGATGATCTCGCTCCCGCGAAGCTTCTTGCGGTCGAATGCGTGCATGGGCTCGCCGATCTCGGCCATCACGTAGTTGGTGACGTCCACGATGTTGTTGATCGGCCTCATTCCGATCGAGGTCACCGCAGCCTTGAGCCAGGCCGGGGATTCCTTGATGGCGACGTTCTTCATCACGAGGCCGGTATATCTCGGCGCCGCGTCCGGGTTTTCGATGCGGACCGACAGGTTGTCGGTGCTCTTGAATTCCTTTACGAGATTATGATCGACCGGGTCCCTGACCGGGCGGCCAAGGAGTGCGCCGATTTCGCGGGCGAACCCGCGGTGGCACCAGAGGTCGGGCCTGTGCGTGATCGACTTGTTGTCGATCTCGAGGCGCACGTCGCTGTGCTCGGGGAAAAGCTCGCTCAAGGGCGCCCCGAGCCTCGTTTCCGGCGGCAACACCATGATTCCTGAATGGTCGTCCGAGAAGCCGAGCTCCTTTTCTGAGCACAGCATGCCCGCCGAATCCTGCCCCCGTATCTTCGATTTCTTGATGATCATGCCGCCGCCGAAATCGGTGCCGGGAAGGGCCAGGGCCACGATGTCGCCCTTTTTGTGGTTCGGGGCGCCGCATACAACACGCGTTTTGCCCGTGCCGGTGTCGAGGTCGACCAGCGTGAGCTTGTCGGCGTCGGGGTGCTTGAGCACGTCGAGCACCTTCGCGCTGATCACCGTTGCGAGGTGCCTGTTCATGTGTTCGATCGAGTCTATTTCAGCGGTTGACATGGTGAGCTTGAGGGCAAGTTCCTCGGGAGAAACGCCCTTCAGGTCTACCATGCCCGACAGTATATTGAGTGAGAGCCACATTTCTTTTCTCCTTAGAATTGATAGACGAAGCGGACGTCGCCGCTCAGGAAATGACGGATGTCGTTGATCCCGTAGCGCATCATGATGAGGCGGTTCAGTCCCAGGCCGAACGCGAACCCGGACCATTCATCAGGGTCGATGCCTCCCGAGCGCAGCACGTTCGGGTGCACGAGGCCGCAGGGCAGAAGCTCCACCCAGCCCGACTGCTTGCACACGGGGCATCCGCTCCCGCCGCAGATCAGGCAGTTGATGTCGAGCTCGAAGCCCGGCTCCACGAAGGGGAAGAATCCCGGCCGCAGCCTGATCTTCACGTCTTTTTTGAAAATCTCCCTGAGGAGCTGCTTCATGAAGAAGATGAGGTTGGACACGCTGATGTCGCGGTCGACCATCATCCCCTCGACCTGGTAGAATGTGTTCTCGTGCGAGGCGTCGGTGGTCTCGTACCTGAAAACGCGCCCCGGTCCCACGACGCGGAACGGCGGTCTGACTTTTTCCATGCCGCGCACCTGTATTGCCGAGGTGTGCGTGCGCAGAAGGTTGCCGTCCTCGGTCCAGAATGTGTCCTGCATGTCCCTGGCCGGATGATGTTTCGGAATGTTGAGCGCTTCGAAGTTGTAGTGCTCGGTTTCCGCCTCTGGTCCGTCCAGGATTTGAAAGCCCATGGAAGTGAATATGTCCTCGATTTCGTACTGCAGGCGGGAAATGGGGTGGATATGGCCCGCTGCCGGACGCCTGGTCGTGCCCGGTGCGTTGAGCGTGACGTCTATCCAGTCCTTTTTCAGCAGTTCGCTGATGCCGGCCTCCGAGAGCGCAGATGTCCTTTCGTCGAGCGAGGTTTCGATTTGCTTCTTCACCTCGTTGGCCTTTTTTCCCATCCTGCCCCGTTCTTCGGGAGCGAGTTCTCCCAGGGAGCGCAGGACCAGCGTGAGCGACCCCTTTCTCCCCAGTACACCGACCCTGACGTCGTCAAGGCTTTTTAGATCGGCCGAGCCCTTGATTTTTTCCAGGGTTTCGGCGAGGATTGCGTTGAGTTTTTCTTCCATAGGCGTATCCTGAAATAATTCGAGATTTTTGGATTGATTTACACCCCGGGGGGTAAAAGTCAAGAAAA
>JAKLIV010000269.1 GCA_022709405.1 Spirochaetota bacterium | reverse complement strand
GCCGTCGACAACGGCTGGGTGAAAAGGGTCGGAACCGAAAAAGAAAGCGGCAATCCTGAAAGATACATCTATGAAATACTTCCGACAGGAAAAAAGCATTATAAAAAACTGCTCAAGCAGTATTTCAACCAGCACCTCATCCACTTCGATATCGATATCGTTCTGATGTTCTATAAATTCCTCGCTGACGACCAGAAAGAGCAGTTCATTGATGACAGGCTTTCGCTCATCAAGGAGAAGCTGGACACGATAAAAATCAAGATCGAAGAAGAGAAGAAAGTGCCGGATGAAAGATCATACCTGAATGTTCTGACCTATCTGGAACAGCACCTCAAGGCTGAATTCACCTGGCTCAAATCCCTCAAAAAATAGCTGTCAATCATCCCCGGCCAGGATATCTTCCAGAAATGAAGCGTCCTTGCCCTTTGATGCGGCCTCGACGTCCCGTTTCAGAGAGGCAAGCTCCTTTCTCGTTTTATCAAGAGGGGAGGTCTTTCTCTCTTCGTCATTCTTGAGGGAGGATTCGGCAATCGAGCGGTTGATGCCGCCGATCTTGATGATGTTGTAATAATGCCTTTTCGCGAGCGCAATCGCTATGGCCTCGATCACTTCCTGCTGCTTTTCGGCGACATAGCGCAGATCCTCTTTTTTTATCCGGGTGACAACAACCGTATTCTTGGCTTTCAGCGTCGCGGTTCTTTTTTCTCCCAGGAGCAGCGCCATCTCTCCGAAGACCGTGCCCGAATCCTCGATGGTCGCGACCCTGTTGCCCTTGATAATGACGTCGATGGCGCCCGATTCCAGAATATACATTTCGCTGCCCGGAGTGTTCTCTTCGCAAATGACTTCGCCTCGCTCGAAATCGACTGTTTTATCGGCCAGATTTTTTGTCGCCGTAATTTTCACCGGCTCCGCCGAACGGAAAAAGGCCTCTCCGCGCTTGTATGCAAGGCTCGCTTCATGGTTTTTCAGTATCTCCTTGATCCACGGGAACTTTCTTTTTTCGTATTCACCGCGAAGACGGTCTATCATGTGATAGTATTTGATCGAAAGCTCCCGGACGATCTTCTCGTCTCCTTCGAGCAGAGAAATATTGGCGTTGATGATATTGTTCGACAGCAGCACCTGCCGGGCCAGGACCATGGATACATTGAGCGAAACGGAATAATCCTTGAGCCCGCTGATAATTTTTTCCGGCGACATGCGCTTCAGAGAGCTGCCCCCATCGGCTACGGCGGTTTCAACCCTTCTCACGTCGCCACCGATTTTTTCCCTGACAATTATTTCGGTCGCTCCGGCTATCAGGTTTTTGCCGCTGATCGCGTACTTGTCGACGGTTGAGGCATAGAAGAAAATCCTTCCTTCGGCCATAAAAAATGCCGAATCCGGTTCAGCATCGGTATTGTAAAGCTTGATGAACGTGCCGGCCATTGATATCAGCTTCAGAGAATTTTTTTGACGGTATCAAGCAATTCCTGCTTGTCGAAGGGCTTTGTCAGGAATCCCGCAGCTTTTATTTGTTTTTCGTGCATCCGTATCGTGTTTTCGTTAAGAGCGGAGACCACGAGCACCCTGGCCTTCGGATCAAAGTCGGTGATTTCCTTTACGGCTATGATCCCGTCCTTGCCGCCCATGGTGATGTCCATGGTGATGAAATCCGGCTTCGAGAATTTATATGCCTTGACTCCATCGGCTCCGTTGTCAGCCTCGTCAATAACGGTATGGCCTCCCTCTTCAAGCGCCTGCCTTATGATCCTTCTCATGAATTTTGAATCGTCTACGATAATGCATCGTGCCATATCGGGTTCCTTCGTAAAATTTCAATAATCTCAGCATGTACAGGGAGCATTTTATGGAAATTCCGTTGACATATCAATAACTTTATTGTTTTTTATTCATTCCATTGATTCACCGGTTCTGTATCTTACTTGACAGAATATCGTGTTTTCAGGCATTTGATACCATTCTGTCTGAGAGATAAACCCTGCATGATCAGCCGCCGTAGACCGGCAGCGGGAAATGGCGTACTCCAATAATAACGCCTCAACCTCTCCTGACGATTTCTCTTATCGAGGTCCAATGGTAGAAATTCAGTCATTGGTCGATTTTTTCCAGAATCACGGGTATCTGGCGGTTTTTTCGGTCCTGCTGGCGTGCGGATTCGGCGTGCCCATTCCGGAGGACATTTCGCTTGTTTCCGGAGGGATAATCGCCGGTCTCGGCTATGCCGATCCGTTTATGATGGTTATGATAAGCATGGCGGGAGTCCTTATCGGCGATGCGGTCATTTTCATGATCGGCCGGAAATTCGGCGAACGCTTTTTCGAAAAGCACCGTTTGGCCGGAAAAAAATTCAGCCATAACCGGATCATCGGCATTCAGGAATGGTTCGCCAGATACGGTAAATGGGTGATTTTCGCGGCACGGTTCATGCCAGGGTTCAGGGCGCCGATCTTCGCTACCGCCGGCATCACCCGCTTCGTGTCGTTCTGGACATTTTTCGCCATAGATTTTCTCGCCGCGCTTATAAGTGTGCCGGCATGGGTCTATCTCGGCTATTACGGCGCGACTCAGAGAGAGTGGCTTCTCAAATGGATTTCCCGCGGCCAGAAAGGCGCGCTTACATTGGCGGCCATTGTGGCGGTACTCGTCCTTTTTTCCATAATATTCAAAAAGAAAGTAAGCAAAAACCTGAACGGCCATTCCTGAATCCGGCTTATCCCGGGAGACCGATCACCGCCTGTCGGTTATGACCGCCTCGTGTATATGGCTGTGCCGCACCTTGCGGACCAGAATGTCCAGATCATGCACTCTGGCCACGTCCCCGCCTTTCGGCTTCTTCCCGTGTTCCCTGATCACCCAGTCGCTGAATGTCAGGCCCATATTGTCCTCGGCCAGAAGGTCTTCGCGCCCGATTTTGGAAAGAAGCGCCCTGACCTGCACGCCGCCGCCCACGATCCACTGCCTTCCGAGCTGCGTCAGGTGCCTGGGCAGGCGGTCGAACTCGTCCTGAATGTCTCCCACGACCTCCTCGAGAATGTCCTCGAGGGTGATCATCCCCCTGACAAGGCCGGTCCGGTCACGCACGAGCGCCAGGTGCACATGCTCTTTCATCATCACCGAAAAAGCCCGGCCCAGGTTGATTTCAGGTGAGAACGTCAGCATGGGGCGCAGTATCTCGCGAAGAAAGGGATTACCCGGGTGGGCCTTGGCCAGGAAAAGCAGCTCCTTGATGTTTACATAACCGATGATGGTCTGCGGGTCTCCCTGGCGCTCGACC
>JAKLIV010000268.1 GCA_022709405.1 Spirochaetota bacterium | reverse complement strand
GCCCTCCTCGTACACTCCTATCGGGGAAAGGGTGTTCGTCTTTACGTTCATGGTCCCTCCTAACGGTCTCGCTAATTATTATTTATGCTTCCTTCCGGGTCTGCAAGAGAAAAATCAGAAAAAGAATCGTGAAACCGAAATCTCCCGACCCTCCCAGGAAAGAGAGGAGTGTCGAGCGATCGGTGAAAAATGAATACGTGAAGAAAAAGAAAAACGCGAGTTTGCCGATAACGGCCATCCACACGATCCCGCGGTTCTTGTTGATATCCCGCGAAACGATGTAATAGCCGATCCCGAACAGCAGGACCGACGCCCACCAGAAAAGGTACATGCTGCGCGAGTAGTAGTTGCCCAGCACCAGATTCTGGTCCATGTCCGGCCCGAAGGTGAGTCGCATCGAGAACGCCGGCAGGACAAGTCCTGCCAGGGAAAAAGTGAAGTTCCACAGGGCGCCCAGAAAAAACAGGCGGCTGTAAAATTTGTCCGAAAGGCGTTTCATTTGTTTTCCTCGATGTAGTCGGTGATGTAATGGATCTTTTTCAGCGCGGCCATTCCGAGAAGGCATTGCGACTGACGCGCGTCCCGGAACCTCTTTTCCTGGGGATAATCCTTCATGTACCCGTTGCCGCCGAACAGCTGTATGCCGTCTGCTGTCGATTTCACGGCAAGCTCGCCGATGTGGACTGCGGCCGCACGGGCGGTGAAGCCCCACCCCTGGCATTCGTTTTCCATCTCCTGGCGGGCCCTCGAAAACAGGGCGTCGCCGGTCTTCGACTCGATCGCCATGTTGGCGAGCATCATCCGCACCTGCGGCCAGTCGATGATCTGGCGGCCTCCCTGGTAGCGGTCAGACGTGTAATCGAGCGCGGATTGAAACGAGCCTTTCATGACTCCCAGGGACATCGCGGCCGCGCACAGGCTCATGCCGTCAGCCATTGCGTCGAAGTATTTCAGGCCGCATCCCGGACCGCCGATGAGCGTGCAGGGCGTTTCCCTGAGGCTGATGTCTACGGCCGGGCAGGCGTGAAGACCCAGGCTCACGATCGGTTTGGATTTCGCGATGGATTCATCGTTGAGATCGACCAGATACCATGAGAATCCCCCTGCGCCGGCCTGCGCCGCGGGAATTACCGCGTAGTCGGCTATGTCGCCGAGGACGAGATATCGCGCTTTACCGGAAATGCGCCCGCCGCCGTCGGCCTGCGGCATGTCGGTCTCCCCGGGGCCCGAGAACGACTGGAAAGCCAGGGGCGCGGTCCCGAGGGATGATATGCCCGCGTACAACGGGGAGCAGTCGGACTCGAGGGACGCCTGGCGGATGATCTCCAGGGCCGCGGCGTTGGTGAAGACGACGGCGGCGAGGCTCGCGTCGACGAGCGAGAGCTGTTCGAGGATGACCGCGACCATACCGGCGTTCATGTCAACCCCGCCGTGTTCAGAAGCGAGGTTCACCCCGTAGAACCCGACGACCGCGGCGTCCTTTATCGCCTCCGCAAACAGCGGGCCGAACGGGTACCGGTCGTTCTCCTCTATCCCTTCAAGGAGCTTTTTGTTCGCAAGGTCGCGCGCAAGCTCGGCAAAGGCCAGGCGCTCGTCGCAGAGGGTGTCGTTCAGGGGCTGGTTTATCATCACGTTCATGGTTTTTCTCCTGTTTTTATCTGATGATTATTTGAAGTACTGGACTTCGGGAACGGCGCTGCCGACGAGGCAGTAGAATGTGTTCATCTGGTTGATCTGGTTCGTGCTCTCGTAGATCTGCTGAAGCTTGACGTCCCTGAAGCATTTCTCCGCGCCGAACTCGTGGCGCAGGCCGTCGGCTCCCATGATGTCGAGCGCGAGGTTGGCGTTGACGAGCCCGACGTCGCTGCACGTGTACTTGGCGATCGACGCCCAGCCCGAGGACACGTTGCGCTCCTCGTCGGTGTACCAGTCGAAATAGTATTTTCTGAAAAGCCGGGTGACGAGCCTGAGGCCGATGAAAGGAGATATCAGGGAGAAATACCATTCAGGCATGACCCGCAGAAAAACGTCGACCGGCTTTTTGGCGAGAAGCTTGAACAGGCCGCTCAGCATGTCGGCGTACGCGCTTTCCATGTACAGGAGGCGCGACATGGCGGTGTTGCGGTACATGTCGGTCAGGATGATCTGGGCCCACTGATGGTTTATCAGCAGGTCGCCGTCCACGGTTTTCTTTCTGGCGTATTCGAGGGCCTTCTCGTACGACGTGCGTCCGACTCCGGTCGCGATCGCGCCGACGCCCGCGCGGGAGCTCGACACGACGAAATCGACGATGGAATGAATGATCCACCGCACACCTTTTGGAGATTTTACGAGATGGGGATCGTTACACTCCAGGGTCACCATGCTGTCGGGCACGAAGCAGTCCTCGAATATGAGCTCGCTCGCGGTCGATCCCAGGTTGCCCATCTTCTTTTCCAGGGTGCCGAAGCTGAATCCCCTGCTGCCGTTGGGGACGACCATCTGGATGAAAGTGTCGGCCGCGTTTTTCTTGTCGGCCCAGAACATCACGATATGCCAGTACGAGAGGTGGCCGTTTGAGATGAATATTTTTCTGCCGTTGAGGGTGTATCCGCCCTTGACTTTCTTGAGGTCGGTCCCGATGCGGGCCTTGTTGAAGAGAAGCGGCTCCTGCACGTCGGTGCCCGCGTCGGGCTCGGTGATAACCAGGTCGAGGAGCCTTGGCGCGCCCTCCTTTTCGCTTTTCGCGACGTCGCGCAGGATTTTATTGAGGATCCCCGCGTTGAACGACGGGAACACCGTGGCGATCCCGAGATAGTGGACGAATATGATGTGTCCGAGACCTGCGCACACCGATGAGATTTCCTCGATGAACGGATACAGGCCGAGAAAATTCAGGCCCTGGCCGCCGAAAAGCTTGGGGATGAACAGGGAATACAGGCGCCAGTCCCCCGCGATCTTCAGGATGTCCCATGACAGAAAACTGTGGTCCTCCATGTGCTTGAGCTCGCGCTCGAGATACATGGGCCGAAGCACCTCGTTGTTGAACTTGCGCGCGATCGCGATGGCGGTCTCGACGTCCTTGTGCGCGCTTTTCGGGAGCCGGTGCTGGCATTCAAGGCTGTTGTAGGCCTCCTGGATCTTCGGGCCGTCGTTCAGAAGCCTCGCTCTTTCTTTTCGGGAAAATTTCCATGGTTTCATCGATTCTCCTCCTTAGTTTGAATTCGCCAGGTTCGATGCGTCGATATGCGTCTGTTTCTCTGAATCGAAAGTACCGGGAGCGATCCCGAATTTTTCGAGTTCCTTCTTTATGATGCGCTGGGTCTCGGTCTTGGGGAATTCCTTCACGATTCGGACATACCTGGGCACGGCGAATTTCGGAAGGTCTTCCTTCAGGGT
>JAKLIV010000267.1 GCA_022709405.1 Spirochaetota bacterium | reverse complement strand
CTGTTCTCATTGGCTATGCCGCCGCTGAATCTGACCGAGTAGACCTCGGCGCCGTCCCTGGTTTCTATGTCGATTTTCAAGCTGGGAGACTGTACCTTCTCGGGAATCTTTGCGCATGACGCGGCGCATATCAGCAGCGCGCAGACCGAAACGGCGTATTTTTTTATCATTGCATCCACCTGCGTATTCGAATTACAATGTTCTGGTACAGATGAAATATTTCGTCAAGAAAAATATCTTTCCGCCTCGCCCACGGCCGTAAAATGCATTGACAGCGAGGGGTGCGGCGTCAGTGATAAGCAATGCGTCTCGACTTCCCCTTCATGATGGCGCCCATGGCCGAGATCACCACGCCCGCGCTGCGCTGCGCCGTCAGGGAGTATTCGCCTGACGTTATCCTGCATTCCGAAATGCTCAGTGCGGCCGCGATCGTGGCAGGGGCGCAGAAGAACAGCTCCATGGCCGAAAAGCATCCCTTCGACGACCCGCTGGCCTATCAGATCCTCGGCAGCGACCCGTCGATGATGGCCGATGCCGCCGCGATCCTGTGTGAAAAGGGGTGCTTCGCCATAGACATCAACATGGGGTGCTCGGCCCCCGACATTCTGAAAAAGGGCCAGGGCGCCTGCCTGATTCGCGACCCTCACAGGGCCCGGGCCGTGGTCGAATCGTGCAGAAAGGCCGTAAGCGCGAACCTGTCGGTCAAGATGAGGACCGGGTTCCGTTCGTATGACGACGTCGACCCTGTCGGTTTCGCGAAAATGCTCGAGGATTCCGGCGCAGACTATGTGACCGTGCATCCCCGCTACGCCAAGCTCGGCTTCAAAAGAACGGCCGACTGGGAAATCACGGCGCGGATCAAGCGCGCCCTGAAAATCCCGGTGATCGGCAACGGAGATATAACGTCTCCGGCAACCGCCCTCGAAAGAATGAGATCTTGCGGATGCGACGGGATAATGATAGGCAGGGAGGCGGTGAAATCCCCCTGGATATTCCGCCTGTGCTCGGACATGCTCGGGCAGAAAGGCCGGACCCTCGAGGTGGACATCGAGAAACTGTTTGTCGGGGTCCTGGAGAACACGAAGAAATACCTGCCCGCCGAGCTTCATAAAAGCAGGGGACTGCGGTTCGGATTCTATTTTTCCGGGAACGCCGTGTACGGGCACAGCCTCTTCACCATGCTGAGGAAGCATCCCGACCTCGACGGCATGATCGGCGTGGTAAGGGAGTATTACCGGCGAAATCCGGCCGAAAAAACGATCACCTTCATCAACGGAATCCCTTCCGCAGGGGCGGCGGGTTCCCGTCAATAATCCATCACCTGCCGCTTTGAGGTTTGACGTCCGGCGGCGCTCTTCCGGCAAATCCCCCCATTGACCGTTTTTACCGCATGGTGTATAATGGCTGAAGGAGACGCGCCATGAACTGGTATAACAATATGAAAATCGGAAAAAAAATCCTCTTCTCTTGCATGATATTCGTTCTCCTGATAATCGGAATTTCGATCGGGAGCATAGTATCAGGAACCGGGACAATTGCCTCCATGAGCAGGATCTATGACCGGGAGTTCATACCGGTGACGACACTTGACGATATAATCAAGAACCTGATGCAGATGAGAATCAACATGCTGATACAGTTACAGGCCGCTGAATCGGGAGATTGGGTCGAAGTGAAAAAAAGGGAGGATCAGAATAAACAACTGAGCGATGAATATCTCGAAATGTTCGGACGATACAGGTCTGAAGCGCTCTCCGAAGCTGAAAAAAATACGGCAGGCGAATGGGAATCGCTTTCGAACGCAGCGCATAAATCGAAGAAACTCTTCACGGATAAACTGTATGAAAAACGATTCGATGACGCTCTCAATCATATGAACCATTGGGTTGTCGAATACCGGGCGCTGAGAGATAAAACACGGGAAATGATCTCGTCGAAAATAAAAATTTCCGGGGAAGAGAAAACCCGAATGATCTCGGAAACGAAAGTTTCCCTGGCAGTCACGGGATTAATCCTTGCATTCTCTTTCATAGTCGCGGCCGCAGTGACGATTATCATGTCGCGTTCGATATCGGGCGCGGTGAACAAGGGCCTCTACTTCGCCGGAAAGATCGCAGAAGGCGATCTCACCGAAAGGATAGATATTGACCGGGAGGACGAGCTCGGAAAGCTCGGTAAAGCGCTCAACGAGGCGGCTGACAACCTCGAAAGACTGATTTCGAACTTCATCGCGGCGTCACAGAGCCTTTCCCTGGCCATAGACCAGATAACGGGCGGCAACCAGAACCTTTCGCAGCGTACATCCCAGCAGGCTTCGACGCTGGAACAGATCGCGTCGACCATCGAGGAGGCCGCCGCCGCCGTGAACCAGAACGCCGAAAACGCCGCCAACGCGCGCAGGCTGTCGGATGCGTCCTCGAAAATCGCCGAGGAAGGCGGACTTCTTGTCAACGACGCCGTAGCCTCCATCAACGAGATCAACGAGACCAGCAAAAAAATCGGGGAAATAATATCGGTCATCAACGAGATAGCATTCCAGACCAACCTGCTGGCGCTCAACGCCTCGGTCGAGGCGGCCAGGGCGGGAGAACAGGGCCGTGGTTTCGCGGTCGTTGCCGGCGAGGTGCGTAACCTCGCCCAGCGTTCGGCCGGAGCGGCGCGGGAAATCGGCGAGCTGATCAAAAGCTCACTCGATATGATCGAAAACAGCACCCATAAGGCGAACAGGGGCGGCGAAGCGCTTCAGAAAATAATCCGATCAATCGGCAACGTGGATTCCGTGGTGGCTGAAATAGCCGAAGCGACCGTGGAGCAGAAATCCGGCATGAACCAGATCAACCTCGCCGTTTCAGAAATGGACAGCATGACCCAGCAGAACGCTGACCTGGTGGAACAGACTGCATCGGCCAGCGAAGCCATGGCCGTGCAGGCCAGGAATCTTCTCGCGATGTTGAAACAGTTCAGGATCGAGGGCGGCAGAGGGCGGGAAGCTATGGACAGAAAACCCCGGAAAACGGCAGCGACACCGGCCAAAACCCGGCCGAACCTCCCGGGAAAAATCAAGAAAGTCGAAGTTGCCACAGTAAACCGTGAACCGGTTAAGCCGGCTTCAGCCCCTCCGGCAGATGCCGGCGACAAAACCGGCAGAATTCTGACCGACAACGGATTCGAGAAATTCTAAGCGGAGGAAAGCATGGAAACATATTACACATCCAGGGATATCGGACGTGAAAAAAATACGGTCACGAAAAAGTTCGTCACCTTCATGATCGCCGACGAAACCTACGCGGTCGAGGCCCTGAAGGTCCAGGAAATAATCGGAATGATGAAGATCACCGAAATACCGAACTCATACAACTACCTCAAGGGGGTGATCAACCTGAGGG
>JAKLIV010000266.1 GCA_022709405.1 Spirochaetota bacterium | reverse complement strand
CGAGGAACGCGGCGACGTTCACCGTGGTCGTGGTTTTACCCACGCCTCCCTTCTGGTTCGATACCGATATTACCCGTCCCATGAAAAACTCCATGTATGGTTTAAACTATGACAGAGCCTGAAAAAAGGAACATAATACTAAATCCAGACAAGCCCCCCGAATGCAACCATTTTTCCCGAAAAACAATTCAATCGAAACCAGGGGGGATGCAAACCGGCCGGAATGACATGGTATATCAGCAACAAGCATCATTATATTCTCCTCCCCAGGGCCGAATAACCCCTGCGGCTGAACGTGATTATCAGGAACACGATACCGGCCGCAGCTGCAAGCAGGGCCGCGCCCCACAGGATCGAAAAAAAATACGGGAAAACCCTCACGCCGTGGCCGGCAACTATCGAATACAGCACATGGCGCTCGCCGGTCGCGGGAAACACCCTGACATACCCGGTCTCATCACGGTCGGCGTGTATGACGAACTCATACAGCAGTTCGTTTGTGTCCCGCGACTCGATCAGGGAGAAGCTCCTGTCAAGCACGTCAACCTGGTATGATCCCCTCGCGGCCTTGAAATAAATGCCGTTGGTCCCCTCCCTGAGGTCGACCATATAGGTCCTGCAGTTCTCGTTCCCCTGCAAGGCGTCGGCGATCCTTCCGGTGATCTGCTGGCCCCACCTGTCTGCGCGGCTTTCCAGGGAATCGACGAGGCCGCCGCCGACGACGCGGTACACGTTGAAACGCCTGAAATCGCTGTATACGGTGTCATGGTAAACGGTATAGAGAAAAAATCCGCTCCCTGAATGCCGCATGCATGATATCGGGCCTTCCTTATGTCCGCGGGGGGTCTCGTAAGCCGCGCGCGCGATCACCTCCGCGCCGTTGACCGATCGCACCGAAATCCATCCCGGATGCCCCATGTACAGGGCCATGACGTTCTTCATCGCGAACCTCGCGAGGTCGCCCTCGAGGGTGGATTCGATCCGGCCGGGCAGGCCCATGTACGGAAAATCGTCATGGAATTCGAACACATCGAAAGCCTTATCGAGAATGTCGAACGAATAGCCCGAGAAGTAGGCGCATCCTCCGGACCTGACGAAATCCCGGACATTGTCAGCGATTTTATCCTCGTCGGGCTCGTATATGTCCTCCTTGAGGGCCACCGACTGGATGTTGTTCCCGCGGGAAAGCACGTTCACGTTTCTTTCAAGGGGATGATCCATGCCGCAGGGAAAGAAAATGACTCCGTATTTTTTCATGGCGCCGATGTTTTCGAGATCGCGATACCCGATCATCTCGTATCTGATCTTCATGGAGTCCAGCACTCTTTCGACAGGGTCGAACTTGCTGCGGACCACGGCTATGCGCTCGGATGCGTAAACCCGGCTCCCTCCCGGAAGCGCCGTGCAGGCAAGAAAAAGAAGAATCAGAACGGCGTAGCCCGCGATGGACCTCACGTTTTTCAATCTACAGGACAAGAGAGCCATGATCCTTATGACCATATACCTTACATGGGATGTCAGTTATTATTTTCAGGCGGAGATACGGGAACTTTCTACAAAACTGCGATCATTTTGTAAAGGAATAATTACGGCCGCGGAAAAGCGTGAGCGGTCCGGCGAAAAACTTCTTTGCATTTCCGGAAATTATTGTTACTATACATTCCACCGGCATTGTATCCCGGTTTTCATCACAACCAGCGATTAATGGAGAGCATGATTGCATGGAACAGAAAAGAGTGAAAGACAGCAGCGTGACCATAGTGCACCAGATGACCCAGCAGGACGCGAACCTTGCGGGCAACGTCCATGGCGGTGTAATCATGAAGTTCATCGACAACACCGCGGGCATAGCGGCCGCCCGCCACAGCCAGGGGAACGTGGTGACGGCGTCCATAGACCGTCTCGACTTTCACAGCCCGGTATTCGTCGGCGACCTTCTTCGTATCACGGCGAGCATCAACTATGTGGGAACGACATCCATGGAAGTGGGAGTCCGTGTCGAGGCCGAAAACTTCATAACCGGGGAGATCCGGCACACGGCCTCCGCATACCTGACGTTTGTGGCGCTCGACAACACGTTCAAGCCGAAAAATTTACCGCCCATAATTTTCGAAACCGATGATGAAAAGCGGCGCAACTGCGAGGCTGCCGAACGCAGGCGCCTCCGCCTTGAGCAGAAGACCATTGAAAAGGCCTGCAAACCGTGAACATCCGGGGCGGCGCCGGGAATCACGAAAGCTTGGCCAGGCTTTCCCTGAGCTTTATTAGTATCCCGGAGAGCTCCTCTCTTTTCGCCTTTTCTTTCTCAACGACTTTTAGTGGCGCCTTGCCGGTGAAGCTTTCATCCCCGAGCTTCTTCTCGACCCTGTCGAGGTCGGCAGACACGCGGTCGATCTCCTTGGAAAGCCTCGCCTTCTCCTTGTCGAGGTCGATAAGGTCGCGCAGCGGCAAAAATATCTCGAGGTCGTTCATGACCGCCACCGCGTCGGTACGGTCAGGAGTATAGGCCGCATCGATCGCGATCTTCTCGACCTTGGCCAGCGCCCTGATGTGGGCCGACTCGCGCTCGATGATCGCTGCGACTTTTGCACTGCGGCTCTTGAATATGGCCGTGGCCTTCTTGTCGGGCGGCACATTCATCTCGCCGCGCACGTTGCGTATCTTGTACACGATCTCCTTGAATATCTCGGCCTCTTCAGATTCCGCCGGGAAATCGAACTTCTTCTCGGCGACCGGCCACTGGGCGGTGATAATGCGGCCCTTCGTGATCTTCTCCCAGATCTCCTCGGTGATGAACGGCATGAAGGGATGCAGGATTTTAAGCGAGGTGCGCAGCACGTGGTACAGCACCTGTTTGGCGACGGCAGACGATCCGGCCGCGGAGGACTCCTTGGCATAGAGCCGCTGTTTGGTGAGCTCGAGGTACCAGTCGCAGAACTCCCCCCACCAGAAATCGTATATCACCTGGGCGGCCTCGTTGAAGCGGTATTCCTCGAGCGCGCGCGACACGTCCTCGATCGCCCGGTTCTGGCGGTGGAGGATCCAACGGTCGAACGGCTCGAGCGCAGCCGGGTCTATGTCGGTCATGGCGAAACCCTCGCCCAGGTTCATCAGTATGAAGCGCGTCGTGTTCCAGATCTTGTTGCAGAAGGCGCGGTATCCCTCGATCCTCTTCTCTGAGAGGATGACGTCGCGTCCCTGCGCGGCGAATATGGCCAGCGTGAAGCGGAACGCGTCGGTGCCGTACTCGTCCATGAGGAGAAGCGGGTCTACGACGTTGCCCTTTGACTTGCTCATCTTCTGGCCGTGCTCGTCGCGCACCAGCGCGTGGATGTACACGTCCCGGAACGGAACATCGCCCATAAACTTGAGTCCCATCATGATCATGCGCGCGACCCAGAAGAATATGATGTCGAAGCCCGTG
>JAKLIV010000265.1 GCA_022709405.1 Spirochaetota bacterium | reverse complement strand
TACCGCGAGTTCTGGCCCGATTATTTCGAGAAAATCAAGATGGAGTTCCCGACCAAGACGGCCATTTCCAAGAACATAGACAGGGCCCCGTTTTTCACCGATTACGTTCGCCAGATTCTCATCGCCCGGTACGGCGAGGATTTCGTCTACAACGAGGGCCTGAACGTGTACACGACCCTGAACCTCAAGAGGCAGCTCGTCGCCGAAAAATACCTGCTGGAGGGCCTCGAGCGGCAGAACGAGGTCTCCTCGGTCGCTAACGAGCATTACTACGGGTCGGTTGACCGTGAGCTCATGGATTCCTACAACCGCCTGCGCATGATTTTTTCCCTGCCGTCAATTCTATTGAAGGACGACCTCGATATCCAGTTCAAGAAGGTGATGGCAGACGATCTGCTGGACTCGCTGGATTCGCTTTCCCTGCTCACCGGGGCGTCCGGGTGCAACGCCGCCCTCGAGAAATTCAGGGACCAGGTTTCAGGGATGTCGGCCGCCCTCAAGGTCGAAGGCGCTTTCATCGCGATCGAGCCGTCTTCGGGGTACATCACCACGATGATCGGGGGCTCGGAATACAGCGTGTCGAATCAGTACAACAGGGCCGTGCAGGCGCGCCGGCAGCCGGGATCGTCGTTCAAACCGTTTGTATACGGCGCGGGAATGGAATCCCGTCTCATCAATCCGGCCATGGCCCTTCCAGACGCGCCCATAGTCGATATCGACGAGGAGGGACAGACCTGGGAGCCGGGGAACTACGAGGGGGAATATTCCGGGATGGTGAGGCTGCGCAGCGCGCTTGCCGCCTCGATAAACATTATCTCGGTCCGCATCTATGACATCATCGGCCCGGAAAGGATCATCGATTATGCTTCGCGGATGCTCAAGATGCCTTCTTCTTACTTTCATCCCAACCCGTCTCTCGCTCTGGGCGCGACGGAGCTCACCCCTATTCAGATGTGCAACGCCTACGCCATATACGCAAACCAGGGAAGGGACGTCATTCCCTACGCCATACGCTATATACAGAACCGAGACGGGCGCGAGCTCGTGAACATCGAGGAGGAGGTCGGCAAGACCATCGCCTCGAAGAAAATAGACGGCTCGATACAGATTGTGCCCGAAAACGTGGCCTACATAATGACATCGATGATGAGGGACGTGGTCGACCGTGGCACGGCCGCGGAAACCATACGCAGAGTGGCGGAATTTTCCCTTCCCGCGGCCGGGAAGACCGGCACCACCCAGAACTGGACCGACGCCTGGTTCTGCGGCTTCACTCCCGACATCGCGGCGGTCGTGTGGGTCGGATACGACCAGCCTTTCATGTCCCTGGGCAAACACCAGGCCGGCGCGGCGGTCGCAGCGCCGATCTGGGGGCGCTACATGAAGGACATCTACAACGGGATGCCCGAGCCTGTTTTTGCGCCGCCGCCGGATGGGCTGGTCGGCATAGGAGTCTGCAGGGACACCGGCCTTCTTCCTTCGCCGGCATGCACTGTCGTGGGAGACCTGATAATTCCCGGGAGCGGCCCGACGGAGACCTGCGACGGCAACCACTTCAAGATGAAATCCATCCTTGAAAAATACATGGAAAACGAGGGAATAACGTCCCAGTAGGCCGCAATATCCCGCTTTTCCGTCATTTTTAAAACCCTTTCATCCTTCTTTTTTCAAATATTTCATCATCCTCAAGAATAGTTGTTGAAATTCTGAAATTTTCAGTATATAATATTTAAGTTTTAAGTGCCTATTTTGGAGTTAAAAGTATGTTCAAGGTTGGTGACCACATCGTTTATCCGATGCATGGTGTAGGCGAGATTGAAGCCATTGAGAAAAAGGTCGTGCTGGGCAAGCGCACCGAGTTTTATATCATCACAATTAAAAACAGCGGGATGAAGGTCATGATCCCGGTGCAGAACGCCGAAAAGATCGGCCTGCGCAGCATCATATCAAAAAGAGACGTGAAAAAAGTTATTGCGATCCTTTCCAAGGACGAAACCAGTTCGGTCGACGACTGGAAAGAACGCTACCAGAACAATATCGATAAAGTCAAAAGCGGTTCGATTTATGAGGTCTCCGAAGTTGCCCGTGATCTCTTCAGGCGGGGCTCGGAAAAAGAACTCTCGATCATGGAGCGGAAGCTCTATGAAAACGCCTATCAGCTCGTCGCCCATGAAATAGCGCTCGCAAAGAATGTGGATTTCGAGGAGGCGGGGAATATTGTATCCGAAGCTCTCTCGGCATACCAGCCCGGCAGGGGTTGAATTCGTCATCTCTCTGCTTTTGCGGCATCTGTCCCGTCGAACCGGTATTAGTATATCTTCTGATATTTTCATCTCAAGGAGCTTTGTATGATAATACTATTCAGGGTATTTTTTATCCTTACGTCGATTTTTTTTACGGCCCTTTATTATAGCACCGTGTCATTGATAGCAGCGCTTGTCGGCGGGGCAGTCGCAGGTGTCGTGGCCCTGGTCATAATAATCATCATCGAATATTTTTCACACACGCTTTCCCCGCGGCTTCTGTTTTCGGCTTTTATCGGGTTCATGCTGGGCCTGCTGCTTGGGCACCTGGTAAACATCGCCCTGTCTGCTGTAAACTTTACGCCGGTGGCGGGTTTCATTGATGTCGCGAGACCGATAATATACCATGTTTCGGGGTTCGCCCTGATGATGTTTTTCGTGATCGTGAACGAGGACATCGCCGTTCTCGACAAGATTTTTCCCCATGAAGGAAAAGACGCGGACAGCAACATTTCGTACAAGATACTGGACACCAGCGTCATCATAGACGGCAGGATCGCCGATATCTGCGACAGCGGCTTCCTCGAGGGCATTCTCGTTATCCCGAATTTCGTGCTCCACGAGCTTCAGATGATCGCCGACTCGGCCGATTCGATCAAGCGCAACAGGGGCCGCCGCGGTCTTGACATCCTCAACAAGATGCAGAAGGACCAGTCGATAATGGTCAAGATTTCCGATGTCGATTTTACCGACACCAACGAAGTCGACACCAAGCTGGTGAAACTCGCCAAGGTAATGAAGGCCAAGGTGATCACCAACGATTTCAACCTCAACAAGGTCGCCGAATTCCACGGCGTCGAAGTCATGAACATCAACCAGCTTTCCAACGCACTGAAACCGATCGTGCTTCCGGGCGAGGAAATGCGCGTGACCCTTATCAAGGAAGGCAAGGACCCGAACCAGGCGATCGGTTATCTCGACGACGGCACCATGGTCGTGGTCGAGAACGGCAGGAGCAGGATGAACGAGGAGGTCGAAGTGACCGTCACCTCGGTGCTCCAGACCACCGCCGGAAGGATGATTTTTACAAGACTGTAGGGTGCCGGCATGAAAATAGCGGCCATTTTCGGCAGTCCCAATACCCGCGGATCGTCCTCAGAGCTTCACGAGATTTTTCTTTCGGCCTCGGAGCGCGCCGGCATTACGGTCATGC
>JAKLIV010000264.1 GCA_022709405.1 Spirochaetota bacterium | reverse complement strand
GATATTGATCATCGGATCGGGCCCCATCGTCATCGGCCAGGCCTGCGAATTCGATTATTCAGGCTCACAGGCGTGCAAGTCCCTCAAGGAGGAGGGATTCGAGGTCGTGCTCATAAATTCGAATCCTGCCACGATCATGACCGATCCCGACCTTGCAGACAGAACCTACATCGAGCCCATAACCCCCGATGTCGTTGAAAAGATAATCGAGATCGAACGGCCCGACGCCGTCCTTCCCACGGTCGGCGGCCAGACCGCGCTGAACGTCACCCTCACCCTGGGAGAGCGGGGTGTGTTCGAAAAATACGGCGTGGAGCTCATCGGCGCGAACATCGAATCCATCAAAAAAGCCGAGGATCGCGAGCTCTTCAAGGAGGCCATGATCGGCATCGGCCTGAACGTCCCGAAATCGGGCACGGTATCGTCGGTAGAAGAAGCGCTGGACCTGCTCGAAAAGATCAGTCTTCCCATAATAATCCGCCCGGCCTTCACCCTCGGCGGCACCGGCGGCAACATCGTGTACAATCGGGAGGACTTCACAGACCTGGTGCGCAGGGGCCTCGACGAATCCCCCATCAGCCAGGTGCTGCTCGAGGAATCGGTCATCGGATGGAAGGAGTTCGAGCTCGAAGTCATGCGCGACACGGCCGACAACGTGGTCATCATCTGCTCCATCGAAAACATCGACCCCATGGGGGTCCACACCGGCGACTCGATCACCGTCGCGCCGCAGCAGACCCTCTCAGACCGGGAATACCAGGACCTCAGGGACATGTCGATCGCCATAATAAGGGAGATCGGCGTCGACACCGGAGGATCGAACATCCAGTTCGCGGTCAATCCCGCAGACGGCAGGGTCATGATCATCGAGATGAATCCCCGCGTGAGCCGAAGCTCGGCGCTCGCGTCGAAGGCGACCGGGTTCCCCATAGCCAAAATTGCGGCCAAGCTCGCGGTCGGGTACACGCTCGACGAAATCAGGAACGACATAACCAGGGAGACGCCCGCGTCTTTCGAGCCGACCATAGACTACGTCGTGGTCAAGGCGCCCCGCTGGGCGTTCGAGAAGTTCGAGGGCGCGGATTCGACGCTCGGGACCCAGATGAAGTCCGTGGGCGAGGCCATGTCCATCGGCCGTACGTTCAAGGAATCCTTCCAGAAGGCGCTGCGCTCGCTCGAGATCGGCAGGTTCGGATTCGGGTCCGACGGCGTGGTGCGCATAATCGAGATGCTGAAAAGGCTGCCCGAGCGGCACCGGCGCGACATCATCGAGAAAGAGCTGCACCAGACCCGCGAGGACAGGATATTCTACGTCAACGTCGCCTTCAAGCTCGGGTGGACCGTGGAGCGGGTGCGCCAGCTCACCGGGATCGACCCCTGGTTCCTAAACCAGTTCAGGGAGATAGTGGACGCCGCGAAGGACTTTGCGGAGGAATACCGCAAAAGCGGCTTCACCGCCCCCGGAGTGGCCGGCATGAAGAGGCTCGGCTTTTCTGACAGGCAGATCGGCTACCTCGCGTTCCGCGACGAGCTCATGAGGATTTACAACAAGGGGGCGGACCACCAGAAGGAATACACGAAAAAGCTCAAGGACAAAGAGGACCAGGTCAGGGAGTTCAGGAAGAAAAACGGCATCGCGCCGGGGTTCAGGGTCGTCGACACCTGCGGCGGGGAGTTCAGGGCCTTCACGCCGTATTATTATTCCTCGTACGACGAGGACGACGAGGCGGAATCGCCCGCAGCGAGAAAGGTGATGATCCTGGGCGGAGGGCCCAACCGCATCGGCCAGGGCATCGAGTTCGATTACTGCTGCTGCCATGCATCCTTCGCGCTCAGGGACATGGGAATCCGCTCGATCATGGTCAACTCGAATCCCGAGACCGTTTCGACCGACTACGATACCTCGGACCGGCTCTACTTCGAGCCGCTGACCCTCGAGGACATTCTTCACATATATGAGCGCGAAAAGCCCGAGGGCGTGATCGTCCAGTTCGGCGGGCAGACCCCGCTGCGGCTGGCTTCGCCGCTCGAGCAGAACGGGGTGAAAATACTCGGCACCACGCCCGATTCGATCGACCGCGCAGAGGACCGGGAGCGTTTCGCAGAGGTGGTTCGCAAACTGGGCCTCAATCAGCCCGACAACGGCATCGCGTTCAACGAGGAGGAGGCGGTCGCGACCGCCTCACGCATCGGCTACCCGGTCCTGGTGAGGCCGTCATACGTGCTGGGCGGCAGGGCCATGGCGATCATCTACGACCAGGAGCACCTGTTGCACTACATCAATACCGCGGTCGACCTGTCGCCCGAGCACCCGATACTGGTCGACGATTTTCTGGAGGACGCGGTCGAGGTCGATGTTGACGCGATCTGCGACGGCGAGACCGTTTTCATCGGCTCGATCATGGAGCACGTCGAGCAGGCCGGCATCCATTCGGGCGACTCCGCATGCATAATACCCCCGGTGTCGCTTGCGGCGGAGATGATGGCGAAGATAACTGAAACCACCGGGGCCCTCGCCCGCGAGCTGGGAGTCATGGGCCTCATCAACATACAGTTCGCTATAAAGGAAGAAACGCTCTACGTGCTCGAGGTCAACCCCCGGGCGTCGCGCACCGTGCCCTTCGTGTCCAAGACGACCGGGGTGCCGCTTGCAAAGATCGCGGTCAGGGTGATGATGGGCGAGAAGCTCGCGGCAATGGGACTCACGCGCATGAAAGAGGTTCCGTTCGTGAGCGTCAAGGAGGCCGTTCTGCCTTTCAACAAGTTCCCCGGCGTCGACACCCTGCTCACTCCCGAAATGAAATCGACGGGCGAGGTCATGGGCATTTCATACTGTTTCGGCGAGTCGTTCTACAAGGCGGAGCTCGCCGCCGGCGACAGGCTGCCGCTTTCGGGCACCGTGTTCCTGAGCATCAACCGCCGTTCGAAGGACGAGCTCATCCCCGAGGTGAGGGAGCTCCACGAGCGGGGATTCAGGCTCGTGGGCACCGAGGGCACTGCCGACTTCTACCAGAAGCTGGGGATTCCCTGCGCGCGCGTGTTCAAGGTGAGCGAGGGCAGGCCCAATGTGGTCGACCTGATCAAGAACAGGGAGATACAGCTCATTATAAACACCCCGGCTGACAGGGTATCGAAAGACGATGCGTTTTCGATCAGGCAGGCCGCGGTGCGCTACCACGTGCCGATCATGACCACGATACAGGCCGCAAAGGCCGCGATCAGGGGCCTTCTCGAGCTGAAGAAGCGGAATGAATTCGTGATCAGGCCCATCCAGGAATACCACAAGGAAGTGCGGTAGAACCATGGCAATTCTTTGGGAAAATGACGGCCACAGAGACACTGAGACACACCCATTAAAGGTCGGTTCAAGCAAAAAAACACTCTCCCGACTAAAATTATTTTTTAGTTAGTGCGCCTCTCGCATTGCCATCATTCCGCTTGTCTGCTCCGTTGACTTCT
>JAKLIV010000263.1 GCA_022709405.1 Spirochaetota bacterium | reverse complement strand
CGCAGCCGATTCATAATACTCGTTGAGGGCGTCCTTCATCACCGCGATCCTGTTTTCGAGGTCCTTTTCCCTGGCGGCCGGGTTCTTCTTCATCTCGAGGATCCCGTCCATAAAGTAACGATTAACGGCGCGCGACGACGACAGGCCCGGGTCCGACGAGACCAGGTTGCGATAGGCGACCGCATAATCGTCGATCCTCGCGGTAAGGTCCTTCTTCGCCTCGATGGAGTCGAGGCTCACCCTGTCCCTCATCTTGATGACGATCGCCATCTGTCCTGTTCCGGTGAGCTTGCTGTCGATGAACTTGCTCGACACGCGCAGTGGATTGTCGTCCCTGAAAAAGTAGGTGATGCTGCTCTCGGTCTTGAGGAACGCCAGCCCCCCCATCGCGATCGCCAGCACAAGCATCGAGATCAGAAACACCGCTTTCGAATGTTCGTAGGTGAATTTTCCGCCGTTCATGACCAGGTTGTCCATGGCCTTCTCGATACGGGTGTCGGGCTTGATCACCGGAAGCGGCATGAGGATGAGCACTGCCGGGACGAATGAAAATGTCAGCACGACGGTCACGACGATACCCAGCGAGGTGAGGAGGCTCAGCATCTTGATGTCAATTATTCCGGTCGAAGGCACGTTCGACATGAAGGCGCTCAGGGTCGTAACAGCGCACAGGAGTATGGCCACATGAATGCTCTCTGTCGCCTTGATTATCGCGTCGCGGACGGTTATGCCCGGATTGTTCTGCACGGTCTCAAAGTAGCGCGACAGGTAATGAATGACGTAGGAGCTGCCCACCGCGATGAGGATCGTGGGAAGCGCAATGGTCCCCGACGAAATTTTCATGCCGCTCAGGAGAAGCGTCGCCATGACCCACACGGTTCCGATTCCGACGCTCGCCAGGGGCAGAATCATGCCCGTGGCGTTCCTGAAGCTCAGAAAGAGGATGGCGATGATGACGATGATGGTCACATTCAGGAAAACCGACATGTCGCCGACGACGAAGCGCTCGATCAGAGCCTGGGCGACCGGCATGCCCGCGATATAGGTGTTGATGTTTTCGGGCTTGTCTTTTTCGACCAGCTCCGTGAGCATATCGTACAGAAGCCCCACATCGACGCCGTCTTTGACGCTGTAAACCCTTTCCTCGAGGTTGTCCCTGCTGAAAGCGTCTATATTTTCAAGCACGAACGAGTACAGCTCGTCGATCATGTCCGCATAGCTGTTTTCATTTGCCTCGGTCTCGTAAAGCCTGTCGGATTCGATCATCTTGAGAAGGGAGTCGACATATTCGGCATTGACCTCGTTTTTCTGCAGAGAGGCGTAAAAATCCGGGAATTGCTTCTTTACGCAGCCGAAAAGGTCCAGCGCGAAGTCCCTGACACTGTCCCTGTTTGCGGCGGCGATTTCCTCGGTGTATTTTTCGTCAACGGTGATCCCGTTGATGGTCCTGTTCAGTATCGCGTGCGGAAAAAAGTAATCGTGTCCCGTGAACCGGCTCCGGAGCTCGCAGGCGCTTATCATCACGTACAGTTCCTTTCGAAGCAGCTCGCCCTTGATGTCGATGTTGCGCTCGATGGGCACGAGTATGGCGCACGCCTTCTCGTCCTCGGAGATGAGGGTCCCGCGGTAAAGGTCGTTGTTGCGCAGCTCTTTCTGTAAAAAGGGGATAAGGCGATCGAGTCCCGCATTGTCCCTGGGGAGCTGCTGGGTCGAAAGCTCGTCTATCTCGGTCATGCCGGCCTTTTTCCTGGCCCTGCTGGTGAGGTTCCCCACCACAAGGGTGTTGGTCGACTTATCCACCGTCATGTCGTCAGCGTTGATGATGCTCATGATGTCGTCGGCATCGATCTCCGAAGGCACCTCGATCGACTCGGTCTTGCCGGTGATCAGGCTGTCATAGGTCTTTCTGATTTTAAGATTTTCCAGCTTGTGGATGACCCTCTCGATGTATCGGAGGGTTTCGATATTGTATACGCCCTCGTCGTTCTCGATGCCGAGGAGAACCATGTCCTTCATTCCGAATTTCTTGAGGGTAAGGTTGTAGAACTTGATGACGTCCAGATCGCGGGAAAAGCTCTTTGAAGGATTTATTTCAATGGCGAAGCGGTCGATGAAAACGCCGACCATGATTACGGTAATGATGCCGACCGCAGCGAGGACTTTCTTGGGGTGCTTTATCGACAATGCTGCAAGATATTTCATATAATGATCGACTCCTTAAAGCGCCTGCTGTTCATCCTGTCATGAACGAAAAGACATAATCCCGGTAAAAAAAGAAAACAGGAAACCATTCTCATCAATCAGGAAACCGTTGGGTTTTTCTGGAAACCTTGCCATAAAAGTGGAAACCTGAAATCGCTCTATCTACTGAAAACAGCATTAAAACAAAAAAAAATGCAATTTTTTCAATGTTTTTTCCCATTCGGGAAACTTATTTCTTGCAAATGGGAACCTGCGCATTTATTTTGGAAACTCCAATGTATTTATTGGAAACCGGAATCAAGTGTCAATATTTTTTTTCTTCGACATAAAAATATTGATGACGAAACCGATATGGAAACTATATTATGATATCTGGTTCCCGCAGGTGGAAATCTTAACCGGGCCTTATCCGGCATATCACGTGCATAAACCGGATTTAACTTTGAAAGAGCGGGAACTTGGAGGCTTTTCCGATGAATCAGGAAGAAGTAAAAGAAAAAATCGTCGAGACTTTCCAGAAACTCATCATCGCCAACGGCATAAAAAAAATGACCATGGAGAAACTGGCCAGGGAATGCGGCATTTCCAAAAAAACAGTATATAAATTCTACGACAGCAAAGACGAGCTTATTGAGCAGTTTATCGAAGGCATAGCCGGAAAAATCCAGCAGGGATTCAGCAGGCTCGACCAGACAAGCGCCGACCCGGAGGAAACCATGTTTCTCTTTTTCGACCTTGTCTTTGAAATAACCAGGAACCTGCCGGCCGCGATCCTCGAAGACGCCGAAAAATATTATCCGAACCTCGGTGAAAAAATCAACCTGCTCAGGGAAGAAATCAGCATCATTTTCGCGAAAACGATAAAAAAAGGGGTGTCCAGAGGATCTTTCAAGAACATCAATCCCGCCTTCGCCGAAAAATTTTATTTCGGCGCCCTGAACAATATATTCAGCCCGGAATTCATGCTTAAAACCGGCCTGGGGGTGAACGAAATCCTCGATTCGTTCAAGAGCATGCTCCTCACCGGCCTTTTAAAGGAAAAAGTCGAGTCTCGCCTGGAGATAAAAGAGCCGGCCGGCGTCTGACGGATGTCATAAAACAGTCACCCGCAGGCCAAAAGTCTGCCCTTCACCGCTATTAATACTTGACTAAATCCGGAACAATAATAATAATCATTACAACCGGGCTTACAAATCCTTCAACCTTTCCAGAGGTAATTCATGATTCTCATAACCGGCTGCACGACATTAATGGGTAA
>JAKLIV010000262.1 GCA_022709405.1 Spirochaetota bacterium | reverse complement strand
TTGTCGATAGCGGAGTTCGAGAATTGCTTGACCATGCTGTATTTCATGATAACCCTCCCACGGTTGACTTTATGAAAATATCACAGAATTAATTCGCGTCAATAAAAAATCGTTCATTATGCTTGATAACATGTTAAATCCAGTAGACCTGCATCGCCTCTTTCAATGCGTCAGATTCCTTTTTGCCCTTGATCATTTCGACGAGCTTCAGGGCGAACGGTATCGCGCACCCGGGGCCCTTCCCGGTCAGGATGTTGCCGTCGAGGATGAAAGGGCCCGGAATATATTCTGCCCCCAACAGCTCATGCTGGAAGCCCGGGTAGCAGGTGGCCTTTTTCCCGTCGAGGAGTCCGGCGCGGCCGAGGACCATCGGCGCGGCGCAGATTGCGGCAAGGATGCCGCCGCGGTTATGGATATCCCTGATGATCCGGTTTACACGCGCGTCATCGGCCAGGTTCTGGCTGCCGGGCATGCCTCCAGGCAGGGCGATGCATCCGAAAGAGCCGCTGTCGATCGCATCAATGGATGTGTCTGTGTTCACGGCGATGCCGTGCGATCCGGCCACCGGGTTTTCTCCCAGTGCGGCAGACACTGTATCGATGCCGGCCCTTCTGAGCACATCGATGATGGTAACTGCCTCGATCTCTTCCATGCCCGCGGCAAGCGGCACCAGTACTTTCATTTCTACCTCTGTATTTTGGCGATGATGCCCGTCACCATATCTTCGGCAACGGCTAATTTTTCCTTCAACGCTTCCTTCTCATCGGGCAGGAAATCGGACAGAACGTAATCGGCGACCGGGACATCGGGATTGTCGGGCCTGCCGACTCCGATGCGTATACGGTGGAAATCTCCGGAACCGATCCGCTCCATTATCGACCTGAGGCCGTTATGGCCTTTGTGTCCGCCGTCTTTTTTCTGCCTGATCTCGCCGAACGGCAGTTCGATATCGTCGTGGACCACGATGAGCCCATCGGCTTCGACCCGGTAATAGGCGCAGGCCTCGGACACCGCGTTTCCGCTCAGGTTCATGAACGTCTGCGGAAAGAGAATGATTCCGTCATTGTCACCCAGGGTCAGCTTCCCGGTAAGAGAAGAGAATTCCTTTTTTGACGGGACGCAAGCATGCCTGTTGACCAGATACTGCCCGAACATGAAGCCGACGTTATGCCTGTTTCCGGCGTATTTTTTTCCTGGGTTTCCCAGGCAAGCGAGAATGAACATGGATATATTCCTGCTGATTTATTTAATAAGAATACTGTGCGATTTTCTGTCAAGTGAGATTAGGTCGGGGGTTTGGGCGGGACCGGTACTTACAGTTTTTTGACGAAATCCTCGGCGTCATTGATTGAGTTGAATATTTTCATTTTTTTTGAAATACCGGTCAGGTTCAGCATCTGTATGATTTCGGGTTTCACATTGGCGATCACCAGGTGCCGTTTTTCGGATATCATCTTTGAATAGAAGAGCACTATCACGCCGAGAGTTGAGCTGTCGATGAAAGAGACTTCGCCCAGATCGAGGAGCACATGCTTGTCGGTCGTGAGACAGAAGTTCAGCTCTTCCTGGAAAAGAGTTATGTTCTCCACGGAAAGAGATCCGTGTATATTCAGGATGGCGCATTTGTCTTTATCAATCCTGTCTATTTTCATGTTTTACCGGAATAACTCTCTGCAGTTTATTGAACCCTGGTGCTGATAAAACGTCCCGTTTTGTAATTATCGGACATGACATGCGATATCTTTACTCCTGGTACGAGGAATTGCCGGTTAATCAGATATAATTCCACAGGATTTCCAGGATGGCCTCATCAAGATTTGGGTAGCTCTCCATGATTTTCCGCCTGATCTGTTCGAGGTCCATGCTTTTCCGGTAATCCGAAAGGAGCCGGAATCTCCCGGTCCTTCTGCCGATGATGAACAGCTCCCTGTCTTCCTGCTGCATGCTCATGAAACGGTCGATCGGGGCCATGATCCTTTCCCTGCCCTCCGGAAGCTTGCCGTCAATGTCCTCGATCAGGTTCATGATATGGTCGCTCTTGACGATGCTGGTCACGGGGCCGAGCGCTTCCAGAAACAGCTTTATTTCCCTGACCTTGTCTTCCTCCGAAGGCGCAATCCACCGGCCGTCCCTGATCAGGCCGAAAAGAGGCGTGTCCGGGAGAGGAACCACGCTTCGCAGGCGGATGAAAGTCGGGTTTATCTCGGTGAGCACCCTGGCCGATTCGCGCGCGCTTTCCTCGAGATGCGCCTTGCCTCCGGCGCCCGGCATGTAATACTCGGAAAGCTCGAACCCGGCCTCCATCGCCTTTTTCCCGGCGCTGATCTGTTCCTCAGGCGTGGCGCCTTTCATGATCAGATCAAGGACCGTCCGTGAGCCGGATTCAAGGCCGATATGAATCCGGTCTAGGCCGGCCTCCCTGAGGAGTTTCAGGTCGTCGATGCTTTTACGGGCCACGGTACGGGCCCTGGCGTAAGTCGTAATCCGCCTGATCGAAGGAAATCGTTTTTTGATATAGCGAAGGATTTCGGCGACATCGTCGGTTTTCATCACCAGGGAATCGGCGTCCTGGAGGAACAGGCTTTCCATCCCGTGGTAGAGCCAGAACACGACCTGCCTGACGCTGTCCTCGCTGAAACCGGTTTCTTCGACGACACCCGATATGAGACCGCGGTCGATGATTGGCGTGCCGTTTGTCTGCGCAGCTGCTGCGACCTTTTCGGCGATCACGGCCACTGTGTCGATGTCGGCCTTGACTTCCTCGACGCTCCTGCGCGAGAATTTCTCGCCCTTGTAGGAATGGCAGAAGGCGCACTGGTTCCACGGGCAGTTCCTGGTGAGCCTGAGCAGAATGCTTCCAGCCTCGCTGGGAGGGCGTATCGGTCCGAGCTCGAAGTTTCGGCATCTGTCGTCGTTCATTGCGGCTCCTTTATGTCGTCAATCATTGTTTTGAGCTGCAGCCTGACTGCCCTGTTCAGCGCCTCCTGCATTATATTTGCCTCGGGTTCGCATTCCGTCGGCGCCACATGGATTACGTCGAAAGTGCGTGGAAACCTTTTCCAGAGAGTTTCGCCGGTGATCATGTCGATCAGCTCGGCTGTCATTTCGAGGTCATAGTAGCATGACGGCAGTCCCCGGTAATTATTGTAATTGTAACCCCACGAGTCCACTGAGACGGCCAGGAGATACCGGCTGGGGTATTTGCTTTTTAAGGAGCTGAACCCGGAGAGGTCTGTGCGATCTTTCTCTCTGAGAGCCGCCGCAATCGAGGCGTGATTGGCGTTCTGAAATGCATTGTCCACGACATCGAGCGACATGATTCCTTTCAGGTCACGACCCATTGCGCTGAAGTTGCGCACGAGGATGTCCCTGAATCCGCTGGCGGCAAAGAGTTGTTTTATTGTCCGTTCTTCCTTACCGGCAAGGCTATTGTCATTCGGTCCAAGGGAATATTTGCCCCAGACAATGATGTCGGTGTACGGTTCGGGCACCGGCTTGACGTAGAGAGCGGCCCTGATCTCGGAGCCTTTTATGTTGTCGGAGT
>JAKLIV010000261.1 GCA_022709405.1 Spirochaetota bacterium | reverse complement strand
CCGATCTGGACGAACTCGACCTGGTCGGATTTCCCGCCGTATTCAAGGACGAAACGCGAAGGGACCTCTGTCACGACCGGAGAATCGATGATGTTCTCGATGTTCGCGACGATCAGGAATTCGCGCACCGATCTCTGGATCAGGTGGATGTATTCGCTGAATGCGCCGAATATGACGTGCTTCTTTTTCCTCCTGTCGCGATAGTCCTCTTCCGAGTCCTCGCTGACGAGGGAATTGAGCTCCGGGTACTCGGCGAGCAGATTGTTGGTGTAATCCCCCCTGACGAAGGCGTCGTGCCTGATGATCCTGAGGAGCTGGTTGACGTTCGTCTTGACGCCTTTTATATACAGCTCCTGGAGGGCACGCTCCATGCGGATTACGGCCTCCCTCCTGTCGGACCCGTGCGCGATAATCTTGCCTATCATGGGGTCATACATGGAAAGGATGCTGTCTCCCTCGCTGAATCCGAAATCGCACCTGACCCCGTTGAACGTCGGCAGGTCCATGACCGTAATCATGCCCGGAGAGGGAAGATAGTTGTTCTCGGGCTCCTCCGCGTATATCCTGCATTCGATGGAATGGTCGCGCTGGGCTATTCTCCCTTTCAGGGCCTCGATGCCGGTGATCTCATTTTCCCTGCCGTCATAATACAGTATCTGCCACCTGGCCAGGTCGATGCCCAGCGACTGGTCGGTGACCGCGTATTCGACCTGGAGGCGCGTGTTGACCTCGATGAAGCCCACTCTTCCGGTATCGCCGTCGATCAGGAACTCGACAGTCCCCGCTCCGCCTCCCCTGTCGTATCCGGAAAAGGCCGCGATCTTCTCGGCGGCGGCCAGGAGCGAGAGGGACACATAGTCGTCCAGGAACGTGTGTCCGCTTTCCTCGATGATCTTCTGGTTCCTGCGCTGCACCGCGCATTTTCTGATCCCGATGGCCCAGCCGTTGAAAATCTGGACCTCGATATGCACCGGCTTCTTTATATATTCTTCAAGATAAAACGACGTGTCCCCGTAAAGGTCCCTGCCGATCCTGACGATCGGATCGATCTCCTCGAGCAGCTCCTCTCTGCTGTATACGGCCTTCATTCCCTTTCCGCCGCCGCCCGCCCTGAGTTTCATCATCACGGGAAAACCGATGCGCAGGGCTTCTGCGACCGCCTGTTCTTTCTGGTTTTCCCGCAGCGGGTTCGAGCTCGTGAACAGGGGGATTCCCGCGTCGCCGGCGAGCTTTCTGGCGTTGATCTTGTCGCCGACCATCCTCATTGTTGAAAAGTGCGGGCCCATGAAAACTATCTCGCGGCCGAGCTCGCGTGACACGAGATCGATGGCCTCGACGAAATCGGGGCTCTCGGACAAAAACCCGTATCCCGAATATACCGCGTTCGCCTTTGACAGGACGACCGACCCGAGGATGAACCAGCGGTTCGCGTAATTGTCCCTGTCCCCGATGAATATCACTTCGTCGGCGAACTCGTACCATGACTGTCCCCTGTCCGGGTCGGTGACTACCGCGACCGAGGGGATGCCCTCCTCGTGAAGGGCCAGAAAAAAACGCTTGGCGATCTCGCCCCTGTTCGCGACAAGCACCTTCTGCAGCCTGAATTCGCGGTTTTTCAGCGAGCTTACGCCGTCGGACGATCGTCGGCCGGATATTATCGGGTTGATTTTTCTGAGGGAGTCTACGGCTTCGTCGAGATTCCTGAGCGCTGCCTGTAAATCAATCATAAGATGGGATAATCACCGCCGGTGTTATTTTTTTCAATTACATTTTATCAATTGTAACCGGTCCCGGCCGGCCGGTCAATGGAATTCATGCATCCGGAATTATGACCTCGTCCATGACCGTGTAATCCCGGCCGGTTTCGTGATCGGCCACCACAAGATATCCGTTGCCGTCGATCGACCGCACCGTTCCGCTGGCGCGGGTCCCGCCGCGGCTGTACACGGCCGTCCTGCCGATCGACGAGCACGAGCGCGCCCATTCATCGACAAATTCCGGCAGCAGGGGGATTTCAAGGCCGGAAATCATGCGCCTGCATTCACCGATGATCAGGCGCATCAGCGAAACCAGATCGTGTTCGGTTCCGGTCTCGATCGCCAGGGAGGTCGCGTTTCCCATGAGCCTTTCAGGAAATATGCGCGAGTTGACGTTCACGCCGATCCCCGCAATGACGACCGGCCTCTCCTCGTATACCGCCTCGCACAGAATGCCGGCCATCTTTCTGCCGCGGCAGAAAAGGTCATTGGGCCACTGAAGATCGAGGCCTGAACCGACGATTGCGCCGACAACCCTGTGCAGGGCCATGCCGCACACGAGGCTGTACACGCCGATATTATTCACTGCCCGGTCCGGGCTGAACACGAACGAAAAAACCAGATCCTTGCCCGGCGCGGAGTGCCAGGACCGGGACAACCTGCCCCTTCCCCTGGTCTGCTCCACGGCGCGCACGGTCAGGAAATCCTCCCTGAGATCGCTGTGGGACTTCAGATAGTCGTTTGTGGAATCCACCGATTCGAGGGTTATGATTTTTGCTTCATCCATTAGCTTTCCCCGATTGCAGCATCATATTTTTCCCCCGCCCAGAAAATCGGAAAAATGATACCATTGGAACGGGTGCTTCGCCAGCTCGTCGGCCAGGATGTCGGCGTATTTCTGCGCAGCCGCGCTCACCGCATCCGGGTTCTTGCTGCGGCCGCCCGATTGCATGAACAAAGGATCGCGGATCACGAAGTCGTATTTTCTCGGCCCGTTCCGGAACGCGAAAAAAAACAGAAGGGGCGCCCCGGTTTTCTGCGCCAGAATGTACGGCGCTGCAGGCAGGGCGATACGGCGCCCGAAAAACACGGCCTCGACCGTTCTCTGTCTGGGGCTCCAGACGATATCGCCGGTCAAGGAAACCAGGCCGCCGTTTCTCAGGAATCCAAGCCCCTCGATGATATCGAAAGGCGAGCCTCCGTCCTTTCCCACCGCGACGATTCTGATCCCCCTGTCCGCGAGGCTGTCCTTCTGGATTTTTTCAAGCTGCTCCCTGTCCTTTGCGCCCATAAAGAGAAGCAGGGGGATTCCCTCCCTGCCGAAAAGGTGAGCCGCCACGTCCCAGTTACCCATGTGCGACATCACGATGACCGCGCCGCGTCCCCGGGAAGCGGCATCACGCACGTGCTCCCATCCGCTCGAACTGAAGGTAATGTCGCCGCTGTTCAGCAGGAGCATCCTGTCGGTTATCACCCTGGTGAAATTATGATATTGCCGCCACACGCAGCTCAGGTAAAACAGAAAATTACGGCCGGGATAGAGAGCGCGGTAAATCCGGGAGCACTGAAGCACACGCGCCGGGATGAACAAAAAGTACCCGGTCGCGATCACCCGCGCGACCATTGCGAAAAACCACGCGCCCAGATACCCTGAGATAAAAACAAGAAGCTTATGTAATGTAACGATCATTTATGCGCTCTACATTTTCTTTCTGATGAAATGCGGGATGAATATCCTCTGGGTGATGAGGCGCGCGAATACCGACGAGTTTCGCATGAAATCGACAAACGGCCTGAAATGCGACACCCGCTCCATGCCCG
>JAKLIV010000260.1 GCA_022709405.1 Spirochaetota bacterium | reverse complement strand
ACAAAGACAGGTTCGAGGGCATCTTTAAAAATTATTTTGCCAAGAAAGATGTGTTCATCAAGACCAAGAGCGGGAACCTCGCCGTTCAATTCCTCGGTTATTCCGGAGAAAATGTCGCGTTCAGGATCCCTCATGTGAAGAACATAAGGGAAGCCATCACCGTGTACACGCGGCACCAGAGCCTGACCATCAGCGCTGTACTCAATTATATCGAGCGCAACGAGGACACGTTCATCTTTCTGCCGAGCAAGATACAGGTGATTTCCCAGGAACGCAAGGAAGACCGCATCATTTCGGGCGCCGAGGAGACGACAAACGTCATCTATATCAGCAATATCATGAGCGACCTGGGCATAAAAAACGACCTGATGCTCAACGATAAAAAGGTCGAGCATGTGAGGGAAATCATGCAGTTCGATCTCCAGAAGCAGTTCGACAGCGTGAAGGTTTTTTTCGTCAACGACAGCCAGACCGATATTCGCATGAAAATCCTGATCAACCGCAACTCGCCGATATATATCGCGGACCTGAACACCGAGCCTCCCGACAAGCTCAAGGCCGAATACCAGTTCTACATAACCGACATTTATTCTAAAGACAAAAGGCTGTCGGCGACGAAGGAGTTCATCGCCGAGGCGACCGTTCCGCTCTATCATCGCGGAATAATACCCTTCGGGTATCTCCAGGTCAACGGCAAGACCCCGATCACGGACGGTCTTTTTTCGGTCGTGAAAAGGGCGGGGGTGGTCATCAACGAGCTTTTCAGAAAATCCAACCTCTTCATTCCGGAGCCCGACAGGTTTCTCGTCACCGACCTTTCGGCCAGCGGGCTGGGAGTGGCGTTCAAGGATCGCAGACAGACCCGTTTTTTCAGGAAGGACAGCCTGGTGATTTTCGAAATCCTGCTGCCCACGCAGAAAAAGGCGGCGATCGGCGCCATAGTCAGGAACGTCAATTTTCTTTCGAACGGGATTATCAAGGTTGGAATGGAGATTCACCGGATGGACCCGATAAGCGAGGTCAACTACGAGGAATTCATCGAGGAGATGTCGAAGAAATCCAGTTAACCGCTTTTTTTTGCCTTCTTTTGTTCGGCCTTTTTGGCCTTTTTATCAGCTTTGATGATTTTTTTCTGAATCTCTGCGGCATGGGCTGCGCCGTTTCCGCTGTCTTTTTCCGGGTGGGCCGGTTCTTTTTTAATGTTTCGCCTTTTTTTTGCCATCTCGATGATGTATTCGGCGAGCATTTTACCGAACTGGGCGATAAATCCGGTCAAAAGGATCACCATGACCCATTCCAATGCCGGAATTCTGCCGAAAAAGCCGCTTATTGAGTCGAAATCCATCGATTCCCCCTGTTTTTCCCTTTTTATGCAAATATAGGATGCATGCAGCGATTTTTTTAACTTTAGTATAGGTGTATTAATTAGTCAATACAATGATAAAACCGATCATGGGCATGACGGATGGCGAATTAATCTAATAATAATCCCCGGAATCACCGATATGAAACTCGAGTAGACATATATCAAACCACGGATGGGCAATATGTTGAGGACCGATGACCTTCTTTTTATCCTGAATAAAGAAATCGAACTCTATGGACGAATGCTCGCCCTCGAAGAACAGAAAACGGATGTGATCATCGAGCGCAGGGGCAGGACCCTGGACAATATCTGCTCTGCTCAGGAAGAGATAATTTCAGAGCTCATGATCTACGAAAAGGCCCGACAGGACGAAATTGACCGGTTCAGGCTCATGGAAATTCCCCACAGGGCGAACCGGGACATCACCCTTCGGGATGTGGCGGCGCAGGCCGAGAGCCGTAATGGAGAAATCCTGATGAATGCCGGCCGTGAACTCAAAAGAACAGTGACCAGATTCGACAGGCTCAGAAAAAACAACAGGGTGCTTATTGAAGACAACATGGAATACTTCCAGATAATGATCCGCGGAATGAAAAACCACAATACGGTGCTGTCCGGGTACGACAAGCTCGGAAGGGAAAAAGGGAAAATCGCCGGGCCGGTATTGTTCAATCAGACTGCATAGGGAGGGATCGCGATGAATTCGACTTTCATGGGACTTGAAATAGGGAAAAGGGGCCTGATGTCGCACCAGCAGGCCCTTCAGGTTACGGGACACAACATTTCCAATGCAGAGAACAAGGAGTATTCTCGGCAGCGCGTGGTGATCACGGCCGCCGACCCACTGTATGTTCCGAGCCTGAACAGGTCGAACACGCCCGGCAATATCGGCCAGGGAAGCGCGGTTTCGGTCGTCGAGAGGATCAGGGATTCGTTCATCGACGACAGGATAATCACTGAGAAGAACACCATGGGCTACTGGCAGGTAAGGAACGATTTCATCTACCAGATTGAAATGGTGTACAACGAGCCTTCGGACCAGGGGATCAGGAGCAGGCTCGACGCGCTCTGGAGGGCGTGGGAAGAGCTCTCGAAATATCCGGAAGAGAGATCGACCAGGGAAGTCGTCAGGGAAAAGGCCGTCGCACTGGCAGACGAGGTGCAGCAGTCGTACCGGCAGCTCTACGACCTCAGGCTCGCGGCGAACCGTGAGATCGAGTCCAGGGTCAACCAGATCAACATGTACGGAAAGGACATCCGGGACCTGAACGAGAGAATCCTCAAGGCCGAGGCGGTGGGAGACAACCCGAACGACCTCAAGGACAAGCGGGACGCGCTCATCGAGAAGCTTTCGACCATCGTGGATATCAGCGTGGGCCGCACCGACAAGGACGAGATCATCGTTTACATCGGATCGGAAAACCTGGTGCAGGGCGAAATCCACCACCTGATCGAGGCCGTTCCGGATACGGCCAACAACGGCCTTTTCAAGGTCGTTTGGAAAAAGACCGGCAGGGACGTGACCTACTCGGGCGGCGAGCTCGCCTCGCTCGTCGAGATAAGGGACGAGGTGCTGCGGGACAATATCAACAAGATCAACTCGTTCGCAGTGAACCTCGTCGACCTGACCAACGAGGTTCACCGTGACGGCTTCAGCCGCAGAAACGAAACGAATATCGACTTTTTCGAGCACATGATCCTGAGCGACAACGTAGAGGGGAACGTCGACCTCAACAATGACGGCGTCGAGGACGTCACCGCTGTTTTCAAGGTATCTGGAAACAACAGGATCGACGCTTCGGCCGCGATCGGCATCGCGGGCACGCTGACCTTCGTAATGAACGACGAGATCCAGTCCGAGGTGCAGATCGATTACAACACCAAGGACACGGCGCTGAGCGTGATCAAGAAAATCAACGACGCGCATACCGGGGTCGTGGCCTATATCAACCACAACAGCGAGATCGCGCTGAAGGCGACGATCGCGAGCGACGACGACAAGAAGAACTTCATCATCAGGCACCTCGAGGATTCGGGCCAGTTTCTGGTCGGATTTTCCGGCGTGCTCAAGCAGAGCGGCCGCCAGGGCGCGTTCGATTACCGCAGGGTCGACGATATCGCGAAGCTCCTTCCGGACCGTGAGCACATCGCCATAGCCCCGAAGTTCAATCCCGCTTCGCACATGGCGGTGTCGGCCGCGGTCATGAACGACATCGACAGGATTTCGGCGGCGCAGGGTAAAGATA
>JAKLIV010000026.1 GCA_022709405.1 Spirochaetota bacterium | reverse complement strand
ATCCGGTAAAAAATGGAACCATCCGGATCGTTATCCGGTTAAAATTATAAAAAAGAAAGGGCGGCGATCGTTTCCTGATGAAAATAAAAAAACCGGTTTACATCCGATGCAGGATGATATGACGGTTTCAGGTGTGACGAAAAACGGCAGGCTCTGTGGGGCCCGGGTTTCAGCGAGGGAATCGAGATGAAAAAAAGCAGCGCATTGATTTATATCGGAGTGGCGGCGGCAGCCTTTGCACTCGGCATCGTGGTTTCAGGCCCCCTTCACTGGCTTGTCCATCGCGGCGGGCCCTTTCCCGAACCTCCCGGCGGCAGGGGCCTGGAAATAGCCCGGCTGCTCGAAAAAGACCTGGACCTCACCGCTGAACAATCACGGAAGATCAGGGAGATCATCGAGAACAACATGAAACAGGAACACCTGCAACGGGAAAAGATACGGCGCACCCTTGACCGCAACATCGGAATACTGGAAGGAGATGCCTTTGACGAAAACAGGACGCGCGCCATGATACGATCACTTGACCACGTCGAGGAGGAAATCAAGGTCATGCATATAAAACAGCTGTACGAGATCAGGGACGTGCTGACCCCTTCACAGCGCGGGAAGTTCACGGAAATGCGGAATAAGCGGATGGGTATTTTTCCGGGAAGACCGCCCCGCGGCGGCCCTGATATGCCCGGCGGGCCCGGACCGGGCATGCACGAAGGACCGGGTTTCGGTATGCCGCCCGGTCCGCCGCCGATACGCTGAAGAGACAATATGATCGAGAGGACGCCGGATTCGGGCCCCCTGTATGAATGAAAAAGATTTCTGCAAGTTCGTCGATGAGACCAAGGGAACCGTTCTCGCCGCGGTAAGGAAATACCTTCCGGCGAGGTATTTCCATGCCATCGACGATGTCGTTCAGGAGACCTATATCAGGGCTTATCGCGCCCTGGATTCGGCCGTTTTCGCCGATGACCGGGCGATGTGCAACTGGCTGTACACGATCGCGAAAAACGAGTCGCTGCGCATGGGAGAAAAATTTCAGCGTGAAGAGATCAACGCCCGGCGCCTGCAGCAGGAGGTGGAGCTCATCGGCGCCGGCCGTATTGAATGCGACCCGGAGGAACTGGACGCGATGAAAAGAATAATCAAGGACCTTCCGGACAAATACCGGGCCGTCTTTGATCTGCTGCTTCTTGGTCAGTCCGAGATGGAGATATCGGAAGCGCTGAAAATCAAAAAAGGAACCGTAAAATCAAGGATACATCGGGGAAAAAACCTGATAATCAGGATCGCATCAATCAGGGAGGCGCGCCATGAATGAAAAAAAAGCGGTGGAGATTTTCGAAAAAGCGATTTCAAAGAGGGAGAAGAGCAGCCGGTGGAGCAAAAAGATGGCCATGAAGGTTCTTGCCTCCGAATCGGCCGCGCATCCCCTCCCTGAACGCGGTGCGGCGTGGAGCGCGCTGTATTACGGGTTTTCCATCTCGGCTGCGGCCATGATCATCGCCGGCGCCGTGTTCCTCAACTCCGTCCTGCGCGAATCGTTTCAGGAAAGCGAGCTTCAGGCCGCGAACACGGCGGCCGAGGATTTCTTCAATCCGTATTCGAGCAATAATATCAACAACTACTGACGTCAGCGGCCTCTCCGAATTTTCCAATCATTTATGAGCGGGATCACGGCATGAATTGAAAAGTGCTTGCCCGCTTCCTTTTTTCAGTGATTAATGAATAATCATGCTCGATGAAGATTTCAGATTCCGCATGAAATTGATATCCGTGTCTGGAAAGCCGCCATGTCAAAGGTATTGATACATCCGGCGAGTTATGAGAATATCGGCCCCGCGGTTGACCGGGCGTTCGAGTTTTTCCCGCTTGACCTGAAAGGCAGGAAAGTGCTGCTGAAGCCAAACGTGCTGCGCGCCTCGGCCGCACGCGAGGGGATCACCACGCATCCTGCGCTTGTCAGGGCGGTCCTGGAAAAGGTCCGGGCCATGGAACCGGCTTCGCTCGTGGTGGGCGACAATCCCGGACTTTTCAACTACGGCGCCAACGAGGAGGCGTTCAGGACAACGGGACTCATGGAGGCCGCCGGCCCATCATACAGGAACATCGGGACCGATGCGAGAAAGGTCGGGTTCAATCCCGGTTTCATCCGCGAGGTGAGCGTGTCGGCCGACGTGCTTGACGCCGATATCGTCATCAGCCTGCCCAGGTTCAAGACCCACGGCCTCACGGTGATCAGCGGTGCGATAAAAAACAGCTATGGCATACTGCCCGGCGCGCAGAAGGCGATGCTCCACAGGCTCGCGGGCGGCGCAGAGAGGTTTCACGAAATGATCGTTGACGTGTTCATGCTCAGGGTGCCCGACCTCTTCATAATGGACGCGGTGATCGGCATGGAAGGGAACGGTCCGGCCTCGCCCGAGCTCAGGGACGTGGGCCTCGTGCTTGCCTCGGACAACGCGGTGGCCATGGACTCGGTCGTCGCGACCATGATGGGGTGCGATCCCGGGCTGCTGCGGTTTCTTCGCAAGGCGAGAGAGAAGGGCCTCGGGGATTACGATCCGGCCTCGATCGAGATCATCGGCGATATGAAGGTGATTCCCGGTTTCAAGCTCCCTCCGCTGGGCGGCGAAGCCGTGACCGGCAACCAGGGCATGCAGCAGTTCATCAGCCGGAAGATAATGATGAGACCGCGCGCCGACAGGCAATCGTGCACCGGTTGCGGGACCTGTGTCGAACACTGCCCGGTCTCTGCGCTTATCATGCAGGATGGAATCCCCGTGGTAGACGCCGACGCATGCATCTCGTGCTTCTGCTGCCAGGAAATGTGCCCGGAAAAGGCCATGACCCTGGCCTGAATCCTCGCCTGACGCAGGGGCCCGGGATATCCCCCTCTCGCGGTTTCAAACCAAAATATTCTGGCAAAAAAAAAGAAATCGTCTATCATTTATACAGTCACAGATGGACGAGACCGTCATCATTGCGGTTTCCCTGCGAAAACGCCGTACGCCGCATGCCAGGGGGGATTCGTATCGATGTACATTAAAACCAGGATCGGGTTGATTGTTTCAGGCGTGTTCGCCGCCTATCTCGTCATTTATGTCGTTCTGCATTTTTTCTGGGTGATCTCGGAGCTCAGGGAGGTCGAGGAGGAGGAGGCGCTCAAGGACATCCAGAATGTGGTTTCGGCGATCGACAGGGAGGTCGACCATATCGATGAGGTGTGCAGGGACTGGTCCTCGTGGGACGACATGTATGCTTTCGCGGCCGGCCCCACGGGCGAATTCGTACGATCGAACCTCAACAGCGAAACGCTGGAGAATGCGGGTATAGACGTATTCGTTATCTATTCGAGGCAAGGCGCAACCCTGTTCAGGGCCGTGAACGGCTCACCGGGAGCCGATATCGGCCGTGCCGAACAGAAAAAACTGCGGGAAGAGCTTTTTGCACGGATTATGCCTTCATGCGGACAGCCGGGGGCTGCAAAGCAGGGTTTGAGTGGAATAATGCGCCTTGAACAAACATCGATTATAGGGGCAGTTCGTTCGATACTCACGAGCACCGGCGCCGGCCCTTGCAGGGGTATTGTCGTCATGGGACGGTTCCTTGACGAAAAGATGATACGCCGGCTCAACATTCAGACCAATACCAGCTTCAGCCTTCTCCGACATGAGGATCTGAAAGGCGGGGACCGGGAAGCGGCAGGCCTGCTGAAGGCGGGCCGGAAACATGTCATAAGCAGATCGGGGAGCAGGCTTGATGTGTATACCGAAATTAATGGCCTGTTCGACGAATATACTTTCATCATCAAGATGGCTTCGGTCGGCAGGATAACCGGCAAACAGTACCGGATCATGGAATACAATCTCGTCATCGGGTTTCTGACCAATATAGCGGCCATGGCGGCCCTGATATTGCTCATGCGGCGGTTCATCCTGGGACCGGTCGTGAATCTCACCGGCCAGATACTTTCGATCAGGAGCAGCGGGGATCTGTCGATGCGGGCCGGAGACATGGCCCGCAACGAGATGGGGGTGCTCGCCGATGAATTCAACCGTCTGCTCGACGAGCTTTCACTGACGCATAACGACCTGATCAACGCAAACCGCGAGCTTCAGCGGATCGCCGTCATCGACGGCCTCACCGGCATTCCCAACAGGAGGCGGTTCGACGAGGCGATGGACCTCGAGTGGCGCAGGGAAAAAAGGGAGGGGTTCCCCATATCCCTCATCATGTGCGATGTCGACAATTTCAAGATGTTCAACGACACATACGGGCACCAGGCGGGGGATGAATGCCTGCGCGCCATAGCGCGCGTGCTTTCCTCGTACGCAAGGCGTTCGGGCGACCTGTGCGCGAGATACGGCGGCGAGGAGTTCGTCGTGATACTTCCCCATACCGACAATGCCGGAGCAATGCTGATCGCAGAAAGAATCAGGGAGTCGGCGGCCGCTCTTCGAATCCCCCATAAGGGCTCTGAGGCGGGGTTTGTCACGCTGAGCCTGGGAGTCTCGACCGTGCAGCCCGAGCACTCAATGGACCCGGCGACGCTCATCAGGGCCGTGGACATGGCCCTGTACGAGGCGAAGAACCTGGGGCGCAACCGTGTCGTTTACAGGGAGTTTCCCTCACAGGCGGACGAATGACAACATGGAGGAGCTATAGCATCGTCCCCCTGTCGACGAGGGACACCTTGCCCGTGATGCATGGCCTTTCGTTTCCCTGGATGTGGTAGTTGAACCTGGTGAATCCCTTTTTTACCGAGCGCAAGATGTAGCTTCTGCTTCCGATGAAAAGCGGCCCCTTGAAGGCCAGGTCGACCCGGACAGCTCTGCCGCCGTCCGAAAGCCCGAGCTTCCCCAGGGAAAGGGCCGCTGCCCACATCGCGTGCGCGATGTCCCGTTTGAATCCGAAAAGCCTGGCCGCGAGCTTCGAGATGTGGATGAGATTGTAGTCGCTGCAGATCTTCGCGTACCTTTTGCCGATGTATCCCGGTATCTGCGAGTCGGATATTTTCTCCGCGTCGGCGATGGGTTCGATGAGGTCGCTTCTCGGGGACGGATCGAAATCCTTCCCGAACCTGCCCTGCTTCAGGTAGGTGGTGATGCTGTTCCACACGAGCTCGCCGCCCGATTCGACCCTGACGGTGTAGTCGAATTCCAGTCCCTGCTTCACGATCCTGTGCCCGGTGAGCGCGACCTCCACGTCGAGGGGCTCGTCAGACCTGATCGGCCTGTGCCGGATCAGGTGATTGCGGTAATGCAGGATGCCGATGAGCGGGATGGGGAACTCCCCGTGGCTCAGTATGGCCATGTGCAGGGGCGCGGTCAGCACGTGGGGATAGAGCAGGGGAAGGTTTCCGTCGTCCTCGAGCTCGCAGATTTCCCTGTACGCGCCGAGCTTTTTCGGGTCGACCGTCACGTTTTTGACCGACGCCTTTATGTCGGGGAACGTGTCGCCGGGCCTGAAGCCCTTTTTTCTGGTGAAGAGTATCTTCAGATAGATGGGGATGATTCCGGGAATGGCGTCGTAGTTGAGTATTGTTGGCATGTCTTCGCTCCGCAGATCGGGATTTTTGGAAACATCATACAGGCTGTTATAACGATGAATCAGGTCGCCCGTCGAATCCGTCGGCCGAACCCTGCCGTAAAAGTTTCGCATACCGGTTATTTTATGTCAATTGTTAAACATGCCCGCGATGTTCATGCGGAATATGCCGTAAAATGTTGTCATGGGCGATAAAATTGCGTATTTTAACCGGTAAGAGCACAGCGGAGAGCAATTCAATGCTTCAGGCATATCACGGCACGGGAAACCGCAGAAAAAACCCGGACAGGTTCATCAGGATCATAAACATCATCGTGTTCATGTCGATAGTGCTGGCTGTGGTGATTTTTCTCATCGCCTTTTCGCCGGCTTCGCACGGGGAATTCCTGGGCGTGAGGAACCTGGAGAGGATATTCGGCGAGCCGCTGCAGAAAAACATGCTGCGCACCGCGTTTTACCTCATGATAGCGCAGTTCTGCTTATCGGCCGGCGGTTTTGTCCTGAGCATGTTCTATCACAAACGCAGGAGCGACAGGTACCATTACTCGCTTGTCGTGTTCGGCGCCCTTTCACTCGCGGGCATAATCCTTTACATGTATTTTGCGTGACCGGGCCTTGAATATCAATGGCCCGTTCCTGCATTCGGTCCCGGGAGGCCTTTCTGAGGGGGGATTCTGCGCGCATCTGCGCACGATAGGACCTGAGACGGAGCGGTATAGAACCGGGATAGAAGAAGATGGCCGGGATACAGGCCGTATGCCCGGCTTCGGCGCTTCAATCCGGTTTGCGCCGGATTTATCCGCACGGTGCGAAAGCATGTAACGTGAAATGAACAGATTGTGGCCGGTCATGCCGAGGCGCGCGGCCCTTCTGTTGTACGAGGCCCTGTCGTATGACGGGAGACACTGCCATTCCTTCATAGCCGCGCGAAAGAGATCGCGGTTCTTTCTCTGCGCCGGAGTGTCGGGATTGCGCGGCTTCACGTATGCGCGCATGAATGTCCTGCCGTCATGGCCGTAGATTACCAGGCCGCCGATACGGCCTTTCAGGGAAGCGAAGATCGGATTGAGGATTATTTCGGCCATGTTGTTCGCCTGATTTATATATTCATCGGTGAGACATGAATCCCCCCGAACTGTTACACCGGCCGGAATGGCGGGAATAAATTCAAAAAAAAGCCTTGCATGCCGGCCGCATCCGCAGATACCTGTAATTGCCGGTTGGTTCGTCGCGGGGAATTATGACGCCGGCGGCCCGCCGGGCCGCGATGGCCGCAATGTGCGCCCGGATCGAATACAGGAGTGCGGAGAGAAACATGATAAAACTCGAGAACGTGTCGCTTGACATATACGGCGCGAAGCGCAGGATCCTTTCCGGGATCGACTGGCATATAAGGCCGGGCGAGAACTGGATCCTCTTCGGCAGGAACGGTTCGGGCAAGACAAAGCTTCTCGAGGTGGTCACCGGCTACATGTTTCCCACCGAGGGCGAGGTGTACCGGTTCGGAGAGGGGCATCTCGGCCACGATATACGGGACACCAGGACCGGCATCGGGTACGTGAGCTCCGCGCTCGGGGCCAGGTTCACCATGAATGAAACGATACTTGACACGGTGCTCGGCGGGATATACGCCTCGATCGGGCTCTACGACGAGCCTTCGCCCGGGGACGTCGGGCGGGCCGCGGCGCTCATCGCAGAGGCCGGTCTTGCCGGGAGGGAACACGACATGATGGGCAACCTGTCCGACGGGGAGAAGCAGAAGGTGATGATGCTGAGGGCGCTGATCGGAGATCCCGGGCTCCTCGTCTTCGACGAGCCTGCTGCGGGCCTGGATATCGTCGCGCGCGAGGACCTGCTGGATTCGATACGGACGGTCGCGGGCCGCAGGAGCATCGCGTGCGTATACGTGACTCACCATGTCGAGGAGATAATCCCCCTTTTCGACAGGATATTCATCCTCGACAACGGGTCGTGCTTTTTCAGCGGCATGGTCGCGGAGGCCGTGGAAAAGGACGTCCTGTCGAAGGTTTTCGGCCGCGGGATCGAAGTGTTCGGGAGAAACGGCCGGCTCCATTCTTCGGTCGCCTGACCTGTTGTTGAAGCGTGACTTATGCGTTCAATCGCCCATGAACCGGGCCGGATCGATGACCAGATGCGCCCATAAAATTGTTGCCATTCCCGTTTCGTGTGATAAGATTAAGCGGTTGCCGGTGCCGGCTGATCATCGTCCTGACCGGAGGCGGATATGGCTGTTTCAAAAATATTCATCGCGGGAGCGGGAAACATCGGGGCCTCGTGCGCGGAGGTGATGGCGCGCAAGCAGCTCGGGCGCGTGCACCTGTACGACATCAACGAGAACTTCGCGCTCGGCCAGGTCATGGACATCAACCAGGCCTCGCCGTCGTTCGGCTCGGACACGCCGGTCCGGGCGTGCAGCTCCATCGACGAGCTCGAAGGGTCCGATGTCGTCGTGATATCCGCGGGAGTCGCCCGGCACGCCGGCATGTCAAGGCTCGACCTTCTTCAGCAGAACCTCGATATCGTGCGCGGCATCGGGTCGTCGATCATGTCGTACTGCCCCGCGGCCAAGGTGCTGCTGATCACCAACCCAGTCGACGTGCTCGCGTGGTACCTGAAAGACCGCTGGCCCTCCATGAACGTGTTCGGCCTGGGGTGTTCGCTCGATGCGCTCAGGTTCAGGTTCTTCATGGCCGAGGCCGCCGGGGTTTCGGTGAATTCCGTCGCCGGGACCGTGATCGGGCTTCATAACAACAGCATGATTCCCCTTGTAAATTACGCGACCGCAGGCGGCGTCCCGATTCGCCGCCTTCTTTCCGGCCCCGAGATTGAGTCGGTAATCAATAAAACGAAGGATGCCGGAACCGCGATCGTCTCAAAGCTCATCAACCGGAGCGGGTTCTACGCCGCGTCCAACACCATTGCCGAGATCATCGAATCCATGGTTTTCAACAAGCGTGCGGTGTTTCCGCTCAGCGTGTGGTGCAGGGGCGAATACGGGCACCATGACATATGCCTCGCTCTGCCCGCCGTCGTGGGAGAAGGAGGCGTGCACCGCCTGGTGGTCCCCGATCTCGACGAGGATGAGCGCCGCATGCTCGATGCGTGCGCCGTGGAGATTAAAAGCGAGATTGAAAAAACCGCAAGCCCGAAATAAATCTGCGCGGCCGATCAGTCGCCCGCCGGATCAAGGAATATCATAATGGCATTTCTCGAACTGAGAACCCTTTTCCTGATCTATGTCGTTTTCAGCGCGGTCGGCGTCATCATGATGTTCTCGCTGTGGCGCCAGAACCGGAAGCGCTCTCCCGAAATATCCCTGTGGCTCGCCGATTACGTCCTGCAGCTGGTCGCGCTGCTGCTGGTTCTCCTGCGCGGATTCATACCGGATATTCTGTCGATCGTTGCGGCCAATGCGTTCATCATAGGAGGGACGGTTGCGCTTTATGTCGGCCTGCAGCGCTACGTGGGGAAAGAAAGCCGTCAGTGGCACAACTTCACGATGGTCGCCGTGTTCACGCTTGTTCATGGGTATTTTACATACGTACGCCCCGACCTCGCGGTGCGAAATATAAATTTGTCGGCCGCGCTCTTTTTCATCTGCGCGCAGGCTGCGTGGCTCATGCTGCGCAGGGTTGATGCGGGCCTGCTGCCCGCGACCGGGCCTCTGGGCATGGTTTTCATCGGATTTTGCATCGTAAGCCTGGTGCACGTCGCAAACAACATCCTGGGATCGAGCGCCGACGATCTGTTCAGGTCAGGGCCGATTGAATCCCTCGTGATCCTCGCGGACCAGATTTTATACATCACGCTGACTTTTCTCCTGTTTCTGATGGTGAGCCGCCGCCTGTTGATGCAGCTCGAGGACGAGCTGTCCGAGCGGCGGCAGGCGGAGGAGTACCTGCGCAGGAGCGAGGAAAAATTTTCCAGAGCGTTCCAGACGTCGCCCTACGCCATCTCGATAACGAGGATCGAGGACGGGAAGATCATCGAGGTCAATGACGCATTCATTTCGATGACCGGCTATTCCCGCGGGGAGCTTGTCGGATCGTCGACGATAGGTCTGAAGCTCTGGGCTGATGAAAAAGACCGGGACCTGATGCTCTCGCTGCTCCGGGAAGGCTCCGCGGTCTCGGGCAGGGAGTTTCTTTTTCGAAACAGGGATGGCGGCGTCATGACGGGTATTCTCTCGACGCAGATGATCATGCTTTACGAGGGGCCCTGCATTCTTTCCAGCATCAACAATATAACCGACCGCAAGATGATGGAAAACGATCTGCGCAGGAACCGCCGGTTTCTTTCAGAGCTTGTCGAGCACAGCGGCGCACTTATCTGCGTCAAGGATGCATCCGGCCGGTATGAGCTCGTCAACCGCAAGTGGGAGGAAGTCACCGGAATAAGCCGCATGGAGGCGCTGGGTAAAACCGATAAAGAGCTGTTTCCGGGTCCTATCGGCGAGCAGTTCATGGTAAACGACCTCAAGGTTTTCCGGACAGGCGACACCATTGAAACCGAGGAGGTCCTGGAAGATTCAAGCGGAAAACGCTATTTCATATCGGTGAAGTTCCCTCTTCGGGGCGATGACGGGGAGATAACCGGCGTCTGCGCCATGATCACCGAGATTACCGCACGCAAAGAGGCCGAGGAAAAGATCAGGCACCTGGCCAATCATGACGTGCTCACCGACCTTCCGAGCCTCAGGCTCGCCAATGACCGTCTTTCCCGCGCCGTGAACATGGCGCGCAGGTATAAAAAAATGGCCGCCGCCATGTTCATCGACCTCGACGGATTCAAGGCCGTCAACGATTCTTTCGGCCACGACGCCGGAGATAACGTGCTCAGGGAGGTCGCGCGCAGGCTGACGTCGTGCGTTCGTGAGACCGACACGGTTGCCCGGGTCGGAGGCGACGAGTTTCTCATGATCGTGACCGAACTGCGCTCGCCGGATGACGCCGCGCTGATCGCCGAAAAGGCGATAGCTCTTGTATCGATGCCGATCGAGATGAGCGGCCGTCGGGCTGTGATTGGCGCGAGTATCGGGATAGCCCTATATCCCGCTGATGGACATGACAATGCCGCGCTGATCAAAGAGGCCGACGCCGCAATGTACCGGGTGAAAGTCTCCGGGAAGAACGGTTTCGCGTTCGCCGGGGGTTCCGGGTGAATGAACAGCCTCATCATCCCGCGTGTCCGTTGAAATAAAAAACTTGCCCGCACCCCGTTTTCTGCTACAATACAATCATCCCCGATCAGTCAGGTGGGGCGCGGCATCCGCCGCGGGGCGACAACAAACAATGCGGAGGTCCTGCATGAGCGACTATACATACTACATCGAGAGCACCATTCCTGCGATATTCAGGAACAGGGCGCATTATCTGAAAGACAATGTGTTTTTACAGTATTATAAAGACGGTTCATGGAAAGACCTTTCCTGGGGATTCGTTTTGAGCCAGGTCAACGCGATCGCGGCATATCTCATCGGAGAGGGCATAAACCCCGGGGACAATATCGCCATTTACTCCGAAAACAGGCCGGAGTGGGTGTACGCCGACCTGGCCTGCCTGTCGGCCGGGGCCGCTGACGTGACCATCTATCCCACGAACTCAGCCCCGGAGGCGGAGCATATACTCAACAATTCGGATTCGAGGATGTGCTTCTGTTCGGGCGCATTCCAGGTCAAGAACCTGCTTTCGATCAAGGACAGACTCCCGAAGCTCGAAAAGATCATCGTGTTCAACGCCGAGGCGGCTTCGGGCGACCCCATGGTCGTCTCGCTCGAGGACGCGATCAAGAAAGGCGCGCAGTCGGGCAGGGAGGATGAAATCGACCGCCGTATAAGGGCGATCGATCCGGAGGATACCATGACCCTGATGTACACGTCGGGGACGACCGGCAATCCCAAGGGGGTGATGCTCTCGGCGCGGAATATCGTGGCCCAGGTTTTGCACATGATCAGGCACCAGCCGCATCCGCTCTATGAATCCGCACTGTCGGTGCTCCCCCTGTCGCACGCGCTCGAAAGAAGCATCGGGTACTACATGATGATGTACGCGGGCGGGACCATCGCCTACTGCCGCGGGACCGAACACATGGTCGCCGACTTCGCCGCGGTCAGGCCGACGTGCTTCATCTCGGTGCCCCGCATACCGGAAAAGATATACGAAGGGATAATATCCAAGGTGGCGACCGCGCCGTTCATCAAGCGCGCGATGTTCAACTGGGCGAAGAGCGTCGCCATGCAGGCGTCGCCGTTTCTCAAGGAGAACAGGCCCCTGGAGGGCGGATTGAAGAGGAAATACGCCCTGGCCGACAAACTGGTGCTCTCCAAGCTGCGGGCCGCGATCGGCATGGACCGGATGAGGTGCTTCGGCTCGGGCGGGGCGCCGCTGTCCTCCGAGATACACGACTTCTTCTGCGGGATGGGGATTTTCATCCTTCCGGGCTACGGCCTTACCGAGTGCTCGCCCATTACGCATTGCCATACGCACCGGGACGTGCGGCCCATCAAGACCGGTTCCGTGGGCCCGGCGCATCCGATGACCGAGACGAGGATCGCGGATGACGGGGAGATACTGGTCCGCGGCCCGCAGATCATGAAGGGCTATTACAAGGACGAAAAGGCCACGCGCGAAGTGTTCACCGAGGACGGGTTCTTCATGACCGGGGACATCGGCCACATGGACGAGGACGGGTACCTGTATATCACCGACCGCAAGAAAGACCTGATCATCACCGCGGGCGGCAAGAACGTGGCACCGCAGGTGATCGAGGGCATGATCCTGCTCAACCAGTTCATCGACCAGGTTTCCCTTATCGGCGACAGGAGAAAATTCGTGACAGCGCTGATCGTCCCCAATTTTGACGCCCTGAAAAAGTGGGCGCAGCAGAACGGCGTAGAGGCGAAGGACAACGCGGCGCTCGTGGCGAACGAGAAGATCATAAAACACTTTGATTCGATAATCGCCGAGATGAATAAGGAGCTCGGCCGGGTCGAGCAGGTCAAGAAATTCACGCTGCTCAGTGAGCCCTTTACCCAGGAAAAAGGCGAGATCACGCCCACGCTGAAGATCAAGCGCAAGGTGGTGCAGAAGAATTACAGCGACCTGATCGAGATGATGTACAGGGAATAACGAGCGGGGCAAGCGCAGGCCCTGCTGGGTTGCAGAGCGCGGTACGGTATCGACTGTAATGTGATCTAAGGAAGGTAGTCCAGGTCGCTCAAGTCTTTGTGCCGCGCCGCCGCTTTTTTGTTTATTACAAGGCTCTCTTTGTCAATTATGTTGATGGGAAGATCTCCGTCTTTGAAAACGATTTTTTTTTCGAAACATTCCCGGAAATCAACCCCGGAAATAGAAAGCATGATTTCGATCCTTAGCGGAGGGACTCCCATGCGGATGATGCCGTGTGTTGTGTCCAGGAAAACTTCCGCCGAAAGGCCGGGAACGTCAAAGCCGAATTCTCTAACTGCTGAATTCATTTTCGCGGCGTTTACGGGATTGACTGCGATGAAAATATCCATGTCGGCCGTAGCGCGTGGATATCCGTGAAATGCGACGGCATAGCCGCCTATCAGCAGATACTCGACTTCGTGCTTATTCAGCAATCTCAAAAAATCTTTGAATGGTTCGGGGATATGAAGTGCCATAATTTATCTGTCTCATTATCTCCACTGCATTGAGGCGCTCCTCGGCGGTTTTGGAACGCCAATATTCGATATCATCCGAAGGATTAAAATCGTTTGAAATGGATAGAGCCGTAGTGTCGATTTTCATTTTATCAAGCTGGATCATAATGGAATTATGGTGCATGGTATTTTGATTGTCAATGCAAATATCATGCTTCGGGGATGCGGGACATCGGCCGGGTCGAGCAGGTCAAGAAATTCACGCTGCTTAAGGGGCCCTTTACCCAGGAAAAAGGCGAGATCACGCCCATGCTGAAGATCAAGCGCAAGGTGGTGCAGAAGAATTACAGCGACCTGATCGAGATGATGTACAGGGAATAATGTCGCCTGTTCGCCTGTATGGCGATCAGGAATCCCTCCCCCTTGCCGGGGGAGGTTGGGCCGGGAAAATCATATTCATTAATGCGAGGCTGTTGCGCCCGAATAAAATTCGACCTTGCCGCTGTCTATGTCGTACATGGCGCCCATGATCTTCAGCTTGTTTTCATGGACGAGCTCGCGAAGTATCGCGCTCTCTTTCGCTGCGTTCGCTACCTGAAGGTATACGTTCTCTTCAACGGCTTTGGAAAGGATATCCTCCTCGTTTTCAGCTTTCTCCCTGGCTTTTTTCACCGCCGGGGCTATCTTTGCCACGAGAGTATCGATGTTTTTCGGGGCGTGACCGCCTTCGACAGTCGCTTTTACCGCGCCGCATTTGGTGTGGCCCAGTACGACAAGAAGGGGAACATGGAGGTGCTCGGCCGCGTATTCAATGCTGCCCAGGACGACCGGGTCAGTCACGTTTCCTGCGACGCGGATGATGAATATCCTGCCGAGGGATTCGTCGAAAAGAAGCTCCGGCGCGACCCTTGAATCGGAACATGTAAGAATGATGGCGTAGGGGTGCTGTCCCTTGCTCTGTTCCGTTCTTTCGGCCCTGTAGTTCCTGGCCTTGAATTTACCTTCGACATATCTTTGGTTGCCGGCCTTGAGGGAGGCGACAGCATCCTCCGGCGCATTGCCTTTCGCAAAAATGAATACCGGAACCATGATGAACAAAACTGCGAATCTGATAAGAATTTTCATAAGTCCTCCGTTGGGATTGTTGAATATTTTCATGTAAAACTGTCAAAGCGGGTGTCCAGCAAATTTTGGCTTGATGCAGAAAAAATCACGGGACAGTGAATTGGCCGAAGCAGGAATCCATGGAGCTCCTGACGCGCTGACCAATATCGCCTTTACTTTGCGCAGAGAATAATATTTGTTGCCTTTTTTCGGCCGACAGGTAATATTAATCAGCAAGGATCGCCGGGATTTCCGGTCGCATTCGGGATTTATAATTTACCAAGACACGAGCGTACACGATGCTGAATGACAGGTTCTTTATGGACATCCTGAGAAAAAGACTCCATAATAAGATATACGTGCTGCTGGCCCTGATCGTTGTCATGAACGTTTCATGCGACGACGCGGACCTGTTCAGCTTCGCCAAGGAGATGTCGGCATACGGCGTCAAATGGTCATATGAATACGATGAAGCCATCGGGACGGGCACGATGACGGCGAAGTTTCCCGAGAGCGTGACGAACGCCGAAGTGGCGGACAATTACAGCGTCAATTATTCTGGAACGACCGGGACCGTAACCCTGAGCTCAGTGGCTTATGACAGCGCGACCCTGACCGCGACCCTGACCCTTGCTTTCTCTGGCACCGACGGCTCGATGTTCTGGATTAAAATCATATCATCCGCCACCCCCATCACCATGGGAACGAGCACCCTGGACAAGATCACATCCCCTTCGTATAGTACGCCTGGGGGCAGCGTTTCGGTGACGGGATGGAGTTCGGGCTCGGGAAGCACGCTGAACGCCAGCACCTATATCGATATAACATTTTCAGCGGACGTGTCGAACGCCGATAACATCAACAACTACCAGATCAATTATGGCGGCGCCGGATCGATTTATATCAACAGCGCTTCCTATGATTCCGGCAGTCACACCGCAACATTGACCGTCATCTGCTCGTACACCGACGGATCAACGGTCTCGTTCAGTATTATCGACGGCGGTACGCCGATATCAAGCGGCTCGTACGCGATCAACAGCGGCACTTCTCCGAGTTATTACACACCGGACACCGTTAACCCCCAGATTTCCTCGTGGAGCCCGACATCGGGAAGCACGATTTCCTCCGGAAGCAGCACAATTCAGATTACCTATACCGAGAACGTCACCGGAGCCGGTCTGATAACGAACTTCACCATGTCCGGGACCGCAACCGGGTCGATAACCGGGATCACGTATGATTCCGGAACATATACGACCACGCTGACTATCAACGCTACCGGGACCGCGGCGACCGTCAACATAACCGTCGTGTCCGCCAACATTACCGATTCCGGCGGCAACGTGCTGTCAACCGCGGCTGCGACGTTCTATCTGCCGTAGCAGGGAGGCAAGTGTGCATTCGGGATTTGATTTTTTATCGGCAGCCGGCAGAATCATATAAAAAACATTGTTTACAATATGAAAAATAAAAAAAGACTTGATCCGGCAATTTTTAACGGTATTGTGCGTAATTTAGATTTATTCGAAACGTTCCCGGGTGCGATGAACCGCCTGACCGGGGCTGGTTTCGGGCGTAATATCCGGTGAGCCGGAAATTTATTTTTGTTCATTGATAACGGGACAGGTTTCCAATGATTTCAGAGCCGTTTTGCGGATTGATTTTTCCCACGATCATCAGCACCGTATGCGCCATCATAGCAATTCTTTCGCTCATGCGTCTGCGAACAATAAAAAACAAGCATGAGAACATCGTGGTCTTTTGCCTCTGTGTCTCGGTCGGGTTGTGGTCCTTCAATGATCATTTCTACCGCCTTTCCTGGATTTATGGAAAAGCCGTCGCCGTTTTTCTCTTCGCTTCGACACTCACCTATGCGTACCTGGTCGGCAATTTCCGTTATAGGAAAGCGTATATAGCCGTGCTGCTGGTCAGTTGTCTTTCACTGATGCCCGTCATGTTCCTGCCGGGCATGACCCTGCAGAAGTTTTCTATCGTTTTTTCAATTGTGTTATATTCACAGGCGATCTTCGCCAATATTCTGCTGTACCTGTATTACAAAAAGCACAAAACGGCATTGCATCTTCTTTTTTCAGTCTTCGGAAGCTTCATGATAGCCGCCGGTTTTTGCGATACGATGAAGATCATGAATCACTGGCCGATCGTTCATACGTCTCTTTTCGGGTCAACCGCTTTCATCTTTACCGCCGGATATATCGTTATCGAAAGGGGCTATCTTAATACGAAGGGCTGGGCCGATTACGCCCTGGAGTTAAGGCATAAAGAGACGCTGCTGAATGAAAAATATCTGCTGCTGAAAAAATCCAATTTCAATACGATCATCATCTTAACGCAGACGATCGAGGCCAAGGACCCGTACACCCGCGGTCATTGCCTGAGGGTGCGGGATTTCTCGAAAATGATGGGGGAGGCCTTCGGCCTTGACAGCGAGAGGCTGCTGTTTCTCGAATACGGGGCCATACTCCACGATATAGGGAAAATACTGATACCCGGAAGGATACTGAACAAGAACGGCAAGCTGACTGATGACGAGTTCGCCGTCATAAAAAATCACCCGGAAATCGGCGTTAACATTCTTGCGAACGTGGATTACTTTTCTCCGATAATTCCGATGATAAGGCACCACCATGAATGGTACAACGGCGGGGGATACCCTGACAGGCTCTCGGGGGAAGCCATCCCACTCGAGGCAAGGATCATGGCGGTCGCCGACACCTATGACGCCATGACAAGCGACAGGCCGTACAGAAAGGCCATGAGCAGGGACCGGGCCCTTGAAATAATCAGGGAAGTCGCAGGCGTCCAGCTCGACCCTGAAGTCGTCAGGGTGTTCATCAATGAAAAAATATACACCATCCACCACTCATCTTCCGAAAAGCTGATGCTGAATTTCAACGCATAACAGGCGCGCCGCATGCCTGTACCGTGATCATGCGGCGTGACCCATCGGGCCTCTTACGGCAAATTCGGGCGCAGGGGTTGTTTTGCGTACAAGCGCGGGGCGCTGTAGAATGCACAAGGCCCCGCGCAGAAACTGTCCTATTATTCCTGGACAATTATCCTGATATTCAGATTATGGTACGTCCATTCTCCGTATACCCCCGGCGTGGGAGCTGTTTCACGGATCCAGTTTTTATTGTCTTCGTATGCGTTGTCGTCAGTTGAAGCCGGCCAGCAGCTTCCGATCGATGTTGCATACCCGGCCCAGATTTCGGTGTCCGAGCCGATGACGAGCGGCGCTGATAAAGTTATCGTGTTCCAGCCCTTGGTGAGAGTATATGCCTGGTTGAACAGCAATGTCCCCGGCGTTGTGGTTGTGCCTTTGCCGTAGATATTGACCGTAAAATCATGGGTGGGGGGATTGAAACTGCTTTCGCAGTAGCAGATTCTCACCTGGGTAATTTCCCAGCCAACATAGGCTTGCAGTTCCGCCGCGTTAAAATAGACGAGGTATTCGTTGGTCTGGCCCGGGATGCCTCCGTCGCCGCTTGCGGGCACGGGATCGCCATCATAATGCAGTTCGGCCGTGGCAGGTGAGCTCTTCGAGTCCGAATCGCCGTCATCGCATCCGCATACCGACGCCAGTCCAAGGAAGAGCATGATTAAAATCGCCATGTTTCTTTTTAACATTTTTACCCTCCGAATGTCTTTTATCGAACCTGATCATTAAATAAAAAAACATTTTTGAATCATGATGATCGGGAAATAATACCCGGGGGGGATTTTTAGTCAATTATTAATCATGCAACTAATCCTGCGCAGTTCAGACGGCAGTTATGCGATCATGGACGCCGGCGGCGTCCGCCGGGTATGGTTGTCGAAATCCGATGATCCCGGGGCCCTCAGCCTGCCTGGAATAAATCAGGGATCCTTCATTAAAAAAATCCTTGCATTGCGGGAAAGATTGTAATTAGATATAAGGTGGCTTGAAAGAACCGTCAATATGTCGTCCCATTATGGGTAAATCAACGTATTTCACCGATGAACAGTCAGGCGCGCTGCGCGACCTGGTCGCAAAGATCGAGGAGCGAACCGGCATCGAACTCGTGGCCGCAGTGGTCGGCAAGTGCGACAACTATCCCGAAATCCCCTGGAAGGCCTTTGCCCTTGCTGTATCCCTGTCCGCGCTCGCCCTGCTCGTCGCAGCGTTCGCACTGCCCGGATGGGCCGCGGTCCTGAGAACGCCCCTGTCCCTGCTGATCGTGCTGGGCGCGGGCGCTCTCGCCGCAATCGTATCGGTGTTCTGCCCCTTTTTCGGCCGGCTTTTTCTCGACCGGGCGCGCGCAGAAACCGAAGTCGACCAGTACGCCCGTGTCGTTTTCCTCGAACGCGGGATGTTCACCGCGTGCGGCCGCACGGGCGTCCTCGTGCTGGCGGGACTTTTCGAACGCAGGGTGGTGATCGTGCCCGACAGCGGGATTTCGGCCAGGCTCGGGCGCAAGGCCCTGGACACGGTCATTGACCGGATGCGCGGACGCCTTCGGGGCGACGGGCTTTTCCAGGCATTTGTAGCCGGCCTCGGGGCCCTTGAAGCTGAGCTCGTCTCGGCTGGATTCGTATCTTCCGGAAAAAAATCCAATGAGATCGACGACGCAGTGGTGCAGCAGAAGGGGGCCGACCGGTGAGGCCCCGGCGTGTAAATCTTTTGCTTGACGCGGCGATTTTCTTGCTTCTTGCGTGCATGCCTGCGATGGCGCTCGTACCGGTCCCGCGCCTCGAGGGACGGGTCACTGACAACGCCCGCATCCTGAGTGCGGCGACCACCGAGCATCTTTCGGAACTTTTAAAATCCCACGAAAACCGCACGACCAACCAGGTCGCGGTGCTTACGGTCACCACGCTTGATAACGAACCCATCGAGGAATTCGCCATACGGGTATTCGACGTATGGAAGCTCGGGAGAAAAGACAGGGACAACGGCGTGCTGGTAATAGTGGCGGTGCTCGACCGGCGCATGCGCATCGAGGTGGGCTACGGGCTCGAGGGCGTACTCACCGATCTCAGGGCCGGGCGCATCATCGAGGATGTCATGGCGCCGCGGTTCAGGGCCGACGACTTCGACGGGGGCCTCACCGCAGGGACCATGGCCATAATAACGCAGCTCGAAGACCCTGAGGCCGCGGTTGCGGATGACGCGTCTTCTTCGGGCGGGGGGGATTCGTTCTTCGAAGGCCCCGATCTTTCCATAATGGAGAGGATCCTTTTCGGCTGCTTCATCTTCGGCATCATCGGCCTGTTCACCGTGATCGGGGTCCTCACGCCGTCGGGCATGGGCTGGTTTCTCTACCTGTTTTTAATCCCCTTCTGGGCGATGTTTCCGATCGTGGTTGTCGGCGTGAAGGGCGCTATTACCCTGCTGGCGATATATCTGGCCGGATTCCCCGCGGCGAAGCTCATCATGAGCCGCACCGAATGGTACAAAAAGGCCGGCCTGGACCTGAAGACCAAGGGCACGGCGACCATCGGGGGGATGACGTTCTCTTCCTCGTCATCGGGAGGATGGAGCTCCTCAGGCGGGTCAGGAGGATTTTCCGGCGGGGGCGGCAGCTCCGGAGGCGGCGGCGCCTCGGGCGGATGGTAGGGCCGTTGCAGCGGATTAATGATAACGATAATCACTCCTTATTATGGCATGATTAACGGTCTTGCATCATGATGTATCAAGGGAATTTTTTATTTGTACCTACTCTAAAAAGACTTTAATCCCGTAGCGTATTCTGGTATATTGGCATTTCCAGTGATAAATATCAACCTGCTTAAGGGGTCCATTATGTCCGCTCGGGAAACACGTGGCTCGATATTATTTTCCAGATACGATGATGAGGACGTTTTTACCAGGACGATCGCGAAGTTCCTGTTTTTTCTGTGCGTGTTTTTCATTTTCGTGATGGTTGTCCTGTTCTTCGTAAATCTTCGCAAGCTGGGGTTCTGGGTTTCTTTCGCGACAAGCGGCACATCCTGCATCTCGGCGTCAATCGCCATGACGCTGATCATCAAGGGAAAGGCGCGCGCCGCCGCTTCCCTGCTCGCGGTGTTCCAGACGATAATCATCGTGCTGGGCGGTTCAATGCGCACTCCCGAGCTGAGCCTTATCACCGTGGCGTTTTTCGCGTTCCCCACGCTCCTGCTGGCCACAGTTTTTTCGCTGAGATGGGTTCACGTCCTGGTTATGGGAATGCTCATCGCGGCCATCGGGCTGAACTACGCGAGACTCGATGTTGCAGCAATCACGACGTCCCCCGAGATCGTCGGCGACATGGTCAGGCGCGGAAGCATCATCGTGCTGTTCACGCTGATACTCCTGTACGCGGTTTCGATCATCACCATCCGCTCGCTCAAGCTTTCCCTGAGGATAAGCCAGGACGAAACCCGAAAGAGCGAGCAGAAAAACCGGTACATCCTGGATCTCGTGCGCACCATACGGGATTCATACAACCAGCTTACCGGGGCCATGTCCGTGACAGAGGAAGCGGTGTCGAACATACTTACCAACATGCAGACCGAGGCGGCGACGATCGAGCAGCTCGTTGCATCGATAGAGGAGATATCCTCGAGCACCTCGAGCGTCGAGCACGCCACCAGGGACCAGAACGAATCGGTCAACGATCTCAGCGAAAGCATCAACTCGCTTTCCAGGCTCATAGATTCGCTCCAGTTGTTCGGGACCGACCTCCAGAAGGAGTTCATGACGATTGCGAAGCTTTCCTCCGACGGCAGGTCGTCGACCGGAGAGCTCAACGAGGTGAACAAGCGGTCGCTGGTCAATTCTGAGAACATCCAGACCATAGCCGGGATCATCGACGACTTCTTCGACAAGATCAACCTGCTTTCGCTCAATGCAGCGATCGAGGCGGCCAGGGCGGGCGAACATGGAAGGGGATTCGCGGTGGTCGCCGACGAGATCGGAAAGCTCGCCGACAGCTCGTCGAGCGAACTGAAAAAGATCAAGGACCTCATCGAGACGAGCAAGAGCGATGTCGTTTTTTCGAACTCCATCATCGACAAGATCATAAGTTTCATCGAGTCTCTGGGCGGGACCCTCAATACGGTGCAGGTGAAGGCCGTTGAAACGATGAAGATCATCTCGGGCCAGAAAGAGCTTCAGGGCGACATGATGCTCAGGAACAAGAACGTTTACGAGAAGTCGCAGTTCATCAGGGACGCGTCTTCCGAGCAGTCCCTTTCGATCCACGAAGTCGCCAGGTCAATAGAGAACACAAACTCCCTCGTGCAGGAGAACACCAGAAACGCCGAGGCCCTGAAACTGAGCTATGAGAGGATGAAAAAGATCGCGGACGAGCTCAAGCGGATAATGGATGAAAACGATAAATTGTGATTTCCGGCTCGATACGCGATGAAGGACACTGCTAACCTTTCCACCCGGCGACAGCGGATGAAGCGTTCCAACAAAAATCAGCCCGGTGAAAAACCGGCCGGCAACGCCGGCTATATCCGCCGGCTCGTGCACGAAACAGGGCGCCAGCTTTCGGGCCCCGAGCCGCTCGCCCCGATGGATTACCGCGACGAAATCAGGTGCAAGGACAGGGCCTTTTCCTCATACTGGTACGAGCTGACCCGCGCGTGCCCGGCATCGTCCATCATCGAATCACCGTTACCGCGCCATTACCGTACGACCTCAAAGAGGCGCGCGCACCGGCGGGGCGGCGGCCTCGTTCTTTCGTCCGATGAATCCGCCCTGAGCGACGCGCCCTCGCTCCTTGAGCCCGGGTTTCACGCCGATATCTTTTCGCGGCTCGGTTCGGTCCTCAACGAGAACGCAAACAGGAAAATCTCCGGCAGCCTCAATTTCGCCGTCATCCGCGGCGGCTACGATTCGGCCGCGCTCATTTTCAACGTGACCGAAATCAGCGCCGCGATCGTGAACGCCTTTACCGGCATTGCGGAGCGCCTGAAAGAGTCCAATACGAAGCTCGACGCCGCTTTCCTGTACCACGATCCCGAGGGATCGAAGTATTACTTCAATACCTCCTCCGAGATCGATGGCCCGCGCATGAAAAGGCTATTCGGCCCCGGGGAGCTGAGCGTCACCGTGAACGAGGCGCGATACTCGTTCGCGCCGGAATGCTTTTCGCAGGTGAACCTGTCGATATGCGGCGCCATGCTCGACGCGGCCAAACGGCTTCTCGATCACGGCGGCGGCGGCAGGCTCGTTGACCTGTACTGCGGGTACGGTTTTTTCTCGTGTTTTCTTTCAGGGGATTACGACGAGGTCATCGGCGTCGATTACGGCCGCGCCGCGATAGAATCCGCCAGGGACAACATGAAGAGGAGCGGCTACAGGGGCAGGTGGGATTTTCACGCGAGGAGGATCGACCGGAAAAACGTCTCGGCGTTGCCGCAGACGCGCCTGCCCGAATATTTTCTGCTCGATCCGCCGAGAAGCGGGACCGCGCCGGGGGTGATAGAGAATATCGCCTCGCGCGGGCCCGAGCTTGCGCTCAACGTGTTCTGCGGGCTCGAAACGATCCCGGGCGAGCTCGCGCGGTGGGCAAGGTGCGGATACGGTCCGGTCGAATGCGCGCCGCTCGACATGTTTCCCGGAACCCCGGAAATCGAGGTCATGGTGCTGCTGAAAAGGGATTTTTCGATTAAAAGGGAGGGCGCCCGCAGACCCGGCCGAAAGGAAAGGCGCGCCTGAAATCATCGCGCTCCGGCATCGCTGCCGGAGCGCAGTTTCATGCTCAGGCGATATCCTTCTTCATCGAGTCGAACTGCTCTTTGGTGATCTCGCCCCTGGCGTATCGGGCCTTCAGGACCTTCAGCGGGTCGTCAGCCGCAGCGCCGGAATCCTTCCTGTCTTTAAACATTTTAATTCCGGCGAAAACCAGAAACGCCACAACCGTGATGGTCAGTATCCACATGACAATTCCTCCTCCATATCCGAAATAACCATGCATGCCCGGCCCGAAGCCGTATCCGCAGGGCCCGCCGCCCAACCCTTGGGCCACGGCCAGCAGCGGCAGCGCAACGAAAGTTCCCGTAAAGAATGCTATTTTTTTCATGGTATTCATCTCCAATCTTTTTGGAATTTAGACCCTGGAAAGTTTCGCAGAGTTTCATAAATTTAAAATTTTATGTATTTCTTAAATATTTTCCGGATTTCAAGATCTCTGGATACAATAAGGGCCGTCCCTGTCAGGAACGGCCCTTAGCAGCTTGTCAAGTCGATTTGTTTTACCGAGCGGGAGCGGATTTATAATCCCCGCTATTCGTATGCCCGGTACACGATAAAAAGCCCTGCGAGTATGACCAGCTCGGCGGTAAGCACCAGAATCCATGTGGCGAACGACGGATGAAAGAGGACGCCCTGGTGTACGAACGAAATCCCCCATACGAACTTGGAAAGAAAAATCCTGAGTCCCCAGAAGATGATCACCACGAGGCTCGCGGTGCGGATCGCCTTTCTGCCCTTTGTCATGAAGAGCCCGGCCACGAGCAGTATCCCGCAGATCAGCTCGACCAGGCCGAAGAAGATTTCAAGGCCGAGGTGGTCGTTGAGCGTGAAGACCGTTTCCTGGACCCTCGGGATCACGCCTATTAATCCGAGCACGAGAAAGAACGCGCCCAACGTGAGCCTCAGCATGCTGATTGATATTTCTCTTTTCATGGATCCTCCTGTAATTATGCTTTTATGTGTGTATTCGAATCAAGTGCCTGGGAATTCTATTATTTCAGGCGGGGATTACAATCATTTTTTGTCTATTACGGAAATGACACAATAAGTAATATGTAACAGGGTTTTACCCCTCCCCACCGTCCATATTATAAATAAAATAGTGGTTGACTCTAAAAAATTATTGTAATCAATGAAATTAAAATAATATAGAGCATGCATTTGATGCTATTTTTTAAAGGAGATGTCAATGGCACTGAATAACTTGAAGAGGTTTTTTATTACACTATGCATGGGGGTTTTCATTTTTTCATTGTACGGTTGTGATGACGGAGGCGGAGGAGGCGGGGGGGATAACGATGGCCCTATTGTCAATGATCCTACTATTAATTTAAGGATATTGGAGATGGAAACTCCATCAACAGCGGATGCGGGAGAGGTCATCAGCATTGATTATACATTGTATATGGACTGGATAGTATATGCTGATGCATATTATGATTCATTTACGGTTCAGTTCTATCTTTCCGGTGATGCAAGTATCGATTCTTCGGACACATTTATCGGAGAAGAAATTTTTTCCAATGTTGACATGAATGAGTTAGAAAATCAACCGGATACTGCTGATATTACTTTGCCTGCCGTAGCGGCTGGAACATATTATATCGGCATAATAGTAGACTCAAGCAACGCTATTGTTGAGTTTAATGAGGATGATAATACAATAAGCGATTCTATGGAAGTTACTGAACCTGCAGAACTGCAGCCCAATCTCTATTTCGTATCACTTTCCTGCCCTTCAAATGTAACAGTAGGGGATGATATTACATTTTCATGTAATATTGGGAATAACGGCGAGGCCGATGCTGAGGGAGTTGTTGCTAACTATTACATTTCGACGGATCAAACCATCAGCGCGGCGGACATTTATCTGGGCACTGTGTTGGTCGGTCCCGTGGCACATGGTAACTCAAGCGGTGTTGTAAGTGGGCTTTTTACTGTTTCCGCTGACATGCCGGCTGGAACATATTATTTTGGAAGTATAGTTGATCATATGAATAGTATCAGCGAGTCTGATGAAACAGACAATGTCAGTACCGGCGGTGTGGTTCAGCAGATCATCATTGATCGGGACCTCCCGAATCTTAGGCCTCGGGCTCTGGTGACTCCGGCATCAGTTCTTGACAATGGATCGATAACGATAACCCTTCAGGTCGAAAACGTGGGCTCTTCTGGATCGGGTGAGATCGATGTTGATGTTTACCTGTCATCCGACAATACTATAACCGCCTCAGATACTCTCCTAACATCGACTGGTACCTCGTCAGGTCTTTTGAATGGACAGTATGTTGAAATAACAGTTAATAACGTTGTGGTTGATGCGGGTTTTACAAATAGCAGATACTACATCGGATACATAGTTGACTGTTATAGCGCTATTCTCGAATCTAATGAGACTGACAATATTACAACCAGCGCTAATGGTGTTGTAAATCTTATCCATGTCCTTGAACCAAACACGGCAGTATTGGAAATAGTGAATGATTATCAAAATGGAGTTGGTTCCCTCTTGAGAAGGCCTGGAACCTCGACCTCGTGGGTCGGTTCCGATGTTTATAACTACGCAACATCTTATTCACTGGGTACATGGTATTTCTATATTACTGCCGGCACCTATGATTTTTGGATGTGGGATGATAATCCATATGGCTGGGGATTATTTGATGAGGTTTTTTCTGCAGGTGGAGTATACACATGGACTCTGTCATCTGCAAATAGAGAAACTAATGAATAGTTAAATCAATTTTTAACATTATTGATTTACGGAGTGCCACCATCGGTGGCACTCTTTTTTATACTCCAGATATCAAATTATATTTAATTAAAATTGCCCTGTAACTTTTTTGGATTGATGAATTATTATGATTGATGGTTTTTTGGTAAGCATAGGAAATTTTTTTACCCATGAGCACCCTCGATAAAACAATCGCCAAGATCCACGCGAACTATGGCCATGATTTCGCGTGCGACAACCCCGAAATCCTCCGCGCGCAGAAATCGGCCGACGGCACCGTGAAGTTCCTGTTCGGCCTGCACGACCAGAACCGGGTCGAATCGGTGATAATGCCCTACGCCCGCAGGCACACGGTGTGCCTGTCGACCCAGGCCGGCTGCGCCATGGGCTGCGCCTTCTGCAAGACCGGGTCAATGGGCCTCGCGCGCAGCCTCTCGTGGCACGAGATCGCGGGCCAGTATCTCTCCTGCTGGAGATATCTCATGGAAGCAAACCCGGACAGGACCGTGGCGAGCCCCAACATCGTGTTCATGGGACAGGGCGAGCCGCTGCATAATTTCGACGCCGTAAAAACAGCGTGCGGGGTGCTGCTTTCAGAAAAAGGCGTGTGCCTGGGTCCGCGGCAGATCACGCTCTCCACCGTGGGATACACGCCCGGCCTCGAGCGCATCAGCGAGCTGCCGCCGGTCAATTTCGCGCTGTCGCTTCATTCGGCCATTCCCGAAAAGCGCGCGGTCCTCATACCCCTCGAAAAAACTTCGGGCCTCGACAGGATCATTCCGCTGCTTGCGGGAATCCGCCTGAAGCGCAACCAGTTTATCAACTTCGAGTACCTGCTGATCGGCGATTTCAATGACGGCGAGGACGACGCTGCGGCCCTGGCCGCGCTAACCAGGAGATTCAGTTCGATCGTGAATATCATTCCCTTCAACGAAATCGCGGGCATGCGGTGGAAGCGGCCGGGAGAGGAGCGCGTCGCGGCTTTCAAGGCGATGCTGGTCGCGCGAAAGGTGCGCACCATGGTCAGGAACTCCAGGGGCCGCGACATCTCGGCCGCATGCGGTCAGCTGGCGGGAGAGTGAAGGTTATTTTTTGTCCAGCAGCACATTGGTCGCGGTCGCCTTGAGCACGAGCTTGCCGTCTGACTCGCGCGTCATCTCCGCCTCCAGGTATATCTGGGTGCGGCCGTAGCGCACGACCCGGGCAGTCCCGATGACCGGCTCGTTCGCCCTGACCGATCCCAGAAAGTTCACCGACATGTGTATCGTGGCGGTCGGCTTGTCCGGCGCGAGCGAAACCACTGCAGGACCGAGCACGTTGTCGATCATGCCCGCGAGAATCCCTCCCTGGATGTTGCCGTAGGGGTTTTCCATCTCCTCGGTCGGAGTGAAGCGCACCGAGGCTACGCCGTTCGAGGCCGAAATAAGCTCGGCGTTCAGGAACGCGAAGCAGTTCGGGGGGAGCTTGATGTTCATGTTTATCCTTCCTTATAGTATCAAATCGGCAAATTCGGCATTGACGACGTTTTTCAAATCGAGCGGTGACAGCTTCACCTGCATGCCCCGCACGCCGGGGCTCACGTGTATTTCATCGAACAGCTGTGCGGTCTCGTCGATGAATGTGGGGAAATGCTTTTTCATTCCGATCGGCGAGCATCCGCCGCGGATGTAGCCGGTCACGGTGAAAAGGTCCTTCATCTTTATCATGTCGATTTTTTTGTTGCCGCTCGCGTGCGCCGCCTTCTTTAAATCGAGCTCGCAGTTTGCGGGGATGACGAAGACGGTGTGCCCGGTCTTGTCGCCGACGGTGACGAGCGTCTTGAATACCGCTTCAGGGTCAGCGCCGATCTTGCGGGCCACGCTGATCGCGTCGAGCTCGTCTTCGTTTACTTCGTATTCCGAAGTGCTGAAGTTGATCCCGTGCGATTCGAGGATCCTGATGGCGTTTGTTTTATGCATGGTGAAAAAATGCCTGCATGGATGGGATTTTATTGACGCCTATATTCGGGCCAGGGGTATTACCTTCGATTTCAGGAGTCTCCTGTCTCGAGTAATCAGGGGTATGTTATGGGTGATACTGGTGGCGCAGATGATTTCATCGGCCGGATCGCTTTTTATGTCGAGCTTGTAGGTTGCAAGGCATATATCGAGGGTTATGGGCATCATGTGTATTCCTGACAGCGCTCTCTTGAATTCGGGATCAGCTGGATCGAGCGAGATGCGCTGAAGCTGGTATAGTTTGGAGATTTCCCATAGAACTATGGCGGATATTCCCCATCTGTTATTTTCCAGCAGACGGCGTTCGGTTTTCGTTATTGTTCCGTTCAGGGCATGGAGAAGAATGTGCGTATCAAGATTCAGCATCCCATGTAATACCGGTTGATAATATGTCGTTTTTTATTTCCAGTTTACCCTTTAGCGATCCGATCAACAGCGCCGATTCAGTTTCGATGGGAACAAGCCTTGCCATTGGCCTGCCGTGTTTCGTGATAATTATGCCTTCGCTGTCGAGCGTCCCCAGTATGTGCAGGCACTGCTCCTTAAATTTCGATGCATTTATCGTTTTCATGATATAAAGATAATGTTGTCCAATAAATTGTCCAGTCATATTTATGGTCATTATCAATTAAAACGCGTTTAATTACCTTATCCGAAATTTCTGTCTTTGACCACGTCTTGAAATTCATTTGACATAACGATACTCTTAAATAATGTTATTAAATTTATAATATAAATCCCGGGGGTCCGCATGAAAAGAATCCTTCCCGCTGTCGCTGCCATGATGATTGCCGTTACGGTTGCCGCAATGCAAACCAGGGCCATGACCTTTGAATTGTCCGTCGGTCCGAAACTCGAGCTCGGCATGGGTTTTTATTCAGGCGACGACTGGCAGGATCATCTTGACGATAACAATATTGATAATCAATATGTTTTCACTTTTTCTGGCGGCCTCCTGTTTGATATGACGTTCGTTCGTACCGGCATTTTCGGTTTTGGCCTCCAGCCTGAAGCGCTCCTGACCTTTACCGGCGGGGGAAGCAGCGGTAATACGTTTGTCAGCACTGATACTGTTAAAGGCGCCGATATATCCATTTATCTAAAACCAAAATTCACTCTGGGAAATGGTGATTTATATATTCTCTTCGGCCCCGATATTTTTATTCCCATTGGCGGTGTAGAGGAAAATTTAAAACTTAAAGATTCGAAGTACCCTTACCCGGGTACAATAAAAAGTCTTGGAACGGATGTGATAGTGGGTCTCGGTATCGGTATCGGCTATGATTTCAAGTTCGACCAGGGCACGATTGAAATCGGCTGTACGTTCACCCCGTATCTCATGGATTATTGGGAATACGCAGAAATACGCCAGAACAAGTTCACCTTCACCATAGGCTATGCCTTCAACGTGATTAAGCCGTCGATGCCGGCGAATACATCAGGTCCGGCAGATTCATCAACACCCTGATGCAGCTTTATCGAAAGAGTATATGGTGTTTAGCGGGGTACAGGGGTGTAACCCCTGTTAATAACCCCATATTATGCCCATGCAACGGGTTCCTTAGGCCTTTGTCCTTTCTCTCATCCATCCCTCGATCAGCGGCCAGACTTCGATGCGCGCCTCCTTCGCGATGATCATGCCCGTGTGATCATAATCCTTCGAGAACCCTTCAGCGCGTCCGAGCACGATGAAGCGCTTGTCCGCGCTTCCCGCCAGGTCGACGGCGAAGCGGCATCCCTTCGGCGGGTCATTGTCGTCGGCCGCTCCGGCGAGCGCGAGTATGGGCGCGGTGATGCGCGGGAATCCGCGCCGGTAATCGAACCCTTCGGAGTTTACGGGGCTGCCGAAAAGACTTTTCCATTTGATGATCTCGATCATGGTCGCGGCCGGTTCAGGCTCGGGCCCCATGCCGAAACGGGGCGCGGGGAAATGACCGATCGCGCGCAGAATGCCGCGGCAGATCCATTCCAGGGGCGGGACCTTGAGGTATTTTTCGCCCTCGGTGAACTGGCTCCCCAGCACGGCCATGCCGCGTATCCCGTCAGGCGGGATCCATCCTGCCGCGAGCGAGAAATACAGGTATACGCCGCCGAAGGAGTGGGCGATCCAGAAGGGTTTCCGGCCGGTTGCCGACATCACGTAATCCTGGATCGCTGGAAGGTCATGGCGAATCTGGTCCTCGGCCGTGATTTTCGCATAGGCCTGGGTTTTCGGCGAAAGGCCGTGTCCGCGCAGTTCGGGGATCCACGCGTCCCAGCCTGACTCGGAAAGGAAACGGGCCAGGCCCACGCCGCCGGGCGATATCCAGAAATTGCGCTTCGAATAGTTGCCGTGCAGCAGTATCACCGGCCCCGCGGGATTCGCCCCCTGCTTTGTAGGGATGCGGGTGAGCGCGAGCGCCGCGCCGTCAGCGGTTTTGATCATGCTGATTTCGGCGGTGATGTCCGCGATCCGTTCTTGGCGGCGTTCGAGCAGGGACGGTTCGTTCATGCGGTTGCTCCGGTGTTGATTGATCTGCAATGATTATAGGCCCCCCTGCGCCGATCGCAACAAATATTTTGCGGCAGTGCGGCATCTCAAGGGGAAGGGGATTATGGCTGAGTCAAATCCTCGGTGAGACCGGTAATTAAAAAACCCGCGCATCAGCGCGGGCCTGTCGCCAGATCCTCTTGTCTCTGCGTCTTCAGAGCCTCTGTGGCCGTATATATAAAAAACATGGCCACAGAGATTTAGATCCTTACTTGACTACGATATTCACCAGCTTGCCCGGAATTACCACGACCTTGACGATCTGCTTGCCGTCGGTGATCTCCTTCATGCGCGGGTGCTCCCTGGCCATCTTCTCCATGTCTTCCTTCGTGATGTCCGAGGGCACCATCTCCTTGGCGCGTATCTTGCCGTTGACCTGGAACACGATCTCGATCTCTCCGCGTTTGGTGAGCTCCTCGATGTAGCCGGGCCACGCCCTGAACACGAGCATGTCGGTGTTGCCGAGGGTCTCCCAGAGCTCCTCCGCGGCGTGCGGCATGAACGGCGAGAGCATGGGGATGAGCTTGTCGAACACCTCGGATATGACCTTTTTCCCGGCTTCGGTATCAAACTCTTTTTCATCCGCCTGGTATAACGTATTCACGAGCTCCATCATGCGCGCGATAGCGGTGTTGTACTGCATTTTTTCAGCGATGTCGCCGGTCACGATCTTGATCGTGCGGTGCAGCTCGGTCCGTATCTTTTTCAGGCCGTCGGTGAGCGCAGATGCGTCGACCGCGCTGTTCTTCACGTATTTGTCCGCGTGCCGGTTGACGAAACGCCACACGCGGCTCACGAAGCGGTACGATCCCTCGACGCCCTTGTCGGACCAGTCGAGGTCTTTCTGGGGCGGGGCCGCAAAGAGCATGAAGAGGCGTACGGTGTCAGCCCCGTACCTGGCGATGATTTCATCCGGGTCGACTACATTGCCCTTGGACTTGCTCATCTTCGCGCCGTCTTTTATGACCATACCCTGGGTTAAAAGCCTCGTGAACGGCTCGCGGCATTTCAGTATCCCCAGGTCGTTCAGCACCATGGTGAAGAACCGGGCGTACAGCAGGTGCAGCACCGCGTGCTCGATGCCGCCTATGTACTGGTCGACCGGCATCCAGTAGTCGACCATTTCCTTGTCGAACATCTCTTTCGATCCGGGCGAGGTGAACTTGGCGAAGTACCACGATGAATCCACGAACGTGTCCATGGTGTCGGTCTCGCGGCGGGCGTCGGCGCCGCACTTGGGGCACTTCGCCTTCACGAAGCTGTCCATGCGGGTCAGCGGCGATACGGAATCCCCCTTGAAATCGACGTCTGTCGGCAGCACCACGGGCAGGTCCTTCTCGGGAACGGGCACCGCGCCGCACTTGTCGCAGTAGATTATCGGTATCGGGCATCCCCAGTAGCGCTGGCGCGATATGCCCCAGTCGCGAATGCGGTAGTTTATTTCGCGTTTGCCGATGCCCTGCTTCTCGCAGTAGTCTGCGATCTTTTCGATGGCGTCGCGGTTGGAAACGCCGTCGAACGGGCCGGAGTTCACGCACACGCCGTTGTCGACATAGGCGTCGGTCATGGTCTTCACGTCGAGAGGCGCTTTCGGGTTGTCGATGACGATCTTCACGGGGATGCCGTATTTCTTCGCGAACGCGAAGTCCCTGGTGTCGTGGGCCGGAACGGCCATGATCGCGCCCGAGCCGTAGTTCATGAGCACGAAGTTCCCGACGAACAGCGGGACCTTGTCGCCGTTGAAGGGGTTGATTATCTTCAGTCCGCTGTCGATGCCTTCTTTTTCCTTGTCATCCGAGGTGCGGTCGATCATCGACTGGTTCTTGAGCTTCTCGATGAACGCCTTCACCTTCGGGTCTTTGACGCGTTCGAGGAACGGGTGCTCGGGCGCGATGACCATGAACGTGACGCCGTACACGGTGTCCGGCCTGGTCGTGAATATGGGAAAGTCCTCGCCGGATTCGGTCTTGAAATTTATCATCACGCCGGTCGAGCGGCCGATCCAGTTGCGCTGCATGGTGAGCACCTGCTCCGGCCATCCCTTTTCGAGCTCGGCGTGCCCCTTCAGCAGATCATCGGCGTACGCGGTTATCTTGAAGAACCACTGCTCGAGCTCCTTCTGCACGACCTCGGTCTCGCAGCGCCAGCACACGCCGCCCTCGGCCTGCTCGTTGGCGAGCACCGTGTTGCAGGTGCCGCACCAGTTGACCAGGGCCTTTTTCTTGTAGGCCAGTCCCTTTTCGAGCATCTTGACGAAGGCCCACTGGTTCCACCTGTAGTACTCGGGCCGGTATGTCGCGAGCTCCTTGGTCCAGTCGTACGAAAAGCCAAGACGCTTGAGCTGCTGTTTCATGTGGTCGATGTTGTCCGCGGTCCATTTCAGGGGGGGGATGTTGTTCTTGATCGCCGCGTTTTCGGCCGGGAGCCCGAAAGAGTCCCATCCGATGGGATGGAAGACATTGTAGCCGTTCATCCTCAGGAAACGGCTGTAGAGGTCTCCGATGGTGTAGTTGCGCACATGGCCCATGTGGAGCCTGCCGGACGGATAGGGGAACATCTCGAGAACATAGAATTTTTTCTTCGAGTCGTCCTTTTTCGTCAGGTAGGCCTTCTCGTCATCCCACTTCTTCTGCCATTTGCGTTCGATCTCGGTGAAATTGTAGTCTCTTTCAGCCATTGCAGTACCTCGTGATGTTGCCGCCCGTCTGGATTCGGTACGGGCCTTGTTCGCTTCTTGCCGCGGGAGGGCCTATTCGCCGCTCAGGGCCCTGAGCGTTTCCTCGGGCGTCTTCGACCGGATTATGGTTTCTTTAGTGCCTTCTTTTTTCAGAACGGCCATGATCGTCGACAGGAGCCGCAGATATTCCTTGTGCTGTTTTTCTCCGGCAGCAACCAGTATTATCAGGTGCACCGGCTGCCCGTCCATAGAGTCGAAATCGATGCCCGCTTCCGATATCCCGACCGCGAAGGTCAATTTTTTAACTCCATGCAGACGGGCGTGGGGAATCGCTATGCCGAATCCGATGCCCGTGCT
>JAKLIV010000259.1 GCA_022709405.1 Spirochaetota bacterium | reverse complement strand
CAGGAATGATCGTCGCGGCATCGCAGACTTGAAATATTATATCAAGGGAACCTCTTATATGATGTGACCCCGTTCGCTTGACATAAACCCATTGATCATCGGGCATTTTAAAGGCAGAGAAACGAATAATCGACGATTGACCAGACTTATATTCGCGGATTGGATACCGCATGACAATTGGTTCGCCGGGAGCTGCCTCGGTCTAAAATCAAGGATCGGCCTATAAGCCGCCTTATAGAGGTGACGAGGATTCTCCATACTCGCTGTTTCTCTCCCTTTATTCATGCCTGATATAATAATTGTCAAAGCAAAACACGCTTTATACCACAATTTATGCAATATTTCCCGTCATAAGTCCCCAGATAAAACCAGCCATCTCTCGAGAAACCGCAGTGACTGCTACATTTTTCGATTTTCCCCTGAATACTATTTTAGAGAATTTTCTTTGCAATCTTCTCATCGCGCGGTCTGCATAGGCAATTGTCTCAAAGCCCTGTCCCTCGCGCCGAGAGACAAGCTGTTTGCTCGGCACAGCATGATATCGATAATGCCAGCTCGCTTCCACAAGAAGCCTCCGGAGATGACCATTACCCGATTTCGTTATCCCTCCCTGCCTTCGCTTCTCTCCGCTTGATTGTTCTCGAGGTACAAGCCCAAGGTAGGACATGAACGATTCAGCATTTTTAAATCGTTGAAAATCTCCAACCTCTGTTACCAGTGCAAGAGCCGTTAAATAATCGATCCCTTTCAAACAACGCAACTTGCCGACATTACTCTTGTATCGCTCACTCTCTGCGAACTCGCGTATCCTTTTTCCCATAAGCCCAAGCCGTTCCTCAAGTTCAACTATCCTCGTAAAATAGACGGTGAATGTCTCTTCCTGGATAGTATCAGAAAATTTAATGCCCTTCATCCACTGGAGATGCTTCCCCGTCCAATAACGATTGTTTTCATATCGATAGCCAAGCCGTAACAGATAGTTTAATAATTGCTGTTTAGCCCGCCTCATGTCGAGTTTTACATCGTCACGGGCACGGATATAGTCACGTACAGTTTCATCGTGAATTGTCGGGACATGTATGGCCGCTGCTTCTCCCGCCCTGAGCGTTTTTGCAAGCAGCCTGGCGTCTCGACGGTCTGTCTTTATCCTTTCAGTCGGTTTCCTTGGTATTTTCCCCGGTGAAACGATCCTGCATTCAATCCCCTCATTATCTAATTCCCTTTTAAGATTAAATCCCATGCATCCGGCTTCATAGCAGGTCTCAACTTTACCATGTTTCTTCAATTTCCTGATAATTTTTATTAAATCTTGCGTTCCATTTGCTATTCGTTTTTCAAATTCCGGTTCCTTGTCCCAATTGCGAAAAACCGACATTTCAATCGTTTCCTTATGGACATCAAGACCTACATAGTATACATCTTTCATTGGTGTGGCCCCCTTCCCTTGTTTGCGTTAATCCCTGTTTTATACAGGTAAATCCGCGTTTTTGCAAGCAGGGGGTCACATCATATTGTCTAAAATTAGATTCTTTCAGCAATTGTTCTCATAATGATAAAAAAGTACACGACCGGGCTCCGGGGCACCATATTACGATATGTAAGCCTCACTGCAATCATTCCGCTGCTCATCATACTTCCAGGCTTCTACCTGATTTCACGTCATATACTTCTCTCAACCGCAAAGCAGAACATGATGACGACCTCACAGTACATTTTAAAAATGTGCGAAACCCAAAGCGGTGAAATTGACAAGCGTTATGATGAAAGCATCGAGGATGCATATACGAAATTGAAAAACCGGCTCGCCGGTCTTTCAAATCTTCAGGTACAGGATGAATCAGAGGAGCTTACCGTAACGAATCAGTCAACCGGTGAAAAAACGACAATAAGGCTGCCGATAATGTCCGCTGGCAATGACAGGATTTACAAAAATTTTTCCATCGTGGATTCCATGGCTGATCAGATCGGGATCAGGGGCGCGACATCGACGATATTCCAGCTCAATGACGACAAACTGATCAGAATATCAACCAACGTAAAAGGGAAAGACGGCAAGAGGGCGCTGCTGACATATATACCCAAAGAATCCCTGGTCTACCGCACGATCAGTGAAGGCAAACCCTACCGGGGAAGGGCGGTTGTTCTCGATACATGGAGCATTACCCATTATGAACCGTTAAAAAACGACGAAGGCAGGATTATCGGCGCTTTTTACATCGGAGTGCCCGCCCCGAAATCGGCGATTTTCGATATGATAAGCCAGACGAAAATCGGCCGGAGCGGGTATGTCTACGTGATTAATTCCCTGGGCCAGGCAATAGAGCACCCGACCAGAAAAGGAGAAATGCTGATAGACCAGAAGGATTCGTTGAACGGCACTGCCTTCATCAACGATATAATCGATAAGAAAGAAGGTTTTTTCACCTATAATTTTCCCGATAAAAACGGAGAAATCGAAAAGAAGATAGCCTTCGCCGCATTCTTCCCCAAGTGGGACTGGATCATCGTCTCAACAGCGGCCCTCAGCGATCTGCTGCGCGACCTGTCGCTGCTGTTCGGCATCATCACCTTGCTTCTCGTGATTCTCCCGGTCGCCCTTGTGATCGTGAGCTCCGTTGCGGCCAACAGGATATTCGCTCCCCTGAAAAAGATCATCGAAACCGCGGTCAAGGTCAGCGACGGCGACCTGAAGGTATTCATCCCGCAGCCGCATTATACCAAATGCGCCGAAGTCAAAGACTGCAAAATCACGGACTGCCCGGCTCACGACAGCAGGAACAAGTCGTGCTGGAGGATCGACGGGACCTTCTGCGACAACGGGAAACCGCTCCCGTTGAACGACGGCAGAAAAAAAATGGACATATGCTGCGAATGCAAGGTTTACAAACGCGCGATACGCAACGAATCCGACGCCCTCATCGAGGCGATCAACAACATGATCGTCACCATCCGGAACATGATATCGAACATGACGGCCATAACCGAGGAGCTGAACACGGAATCCAACTCGCTTTCGGAAATCAGCTCAAAGATGCTGACCGAGTCCCAGAGCCAGGCCGCGTTCATCGAAGAGACCACGTCATCCAATGAAGAGCTGATGGCCACTATCGAAAACGTTGCGAACTCGGCCAAAAACCAGGCGCACAGGGTTTCCCAGACAAGCGCGGCCATGGAGGAGCTCACCTCGTCGACAAAAATTGTGGGAGACAACGCGACCAGGGTCAGCGCCGAGGCTAAGGAATCGGTAAGGCAGTCCCACCAAACAGAGGGGATGCTGAACGATACGACAAAGACGATCAACCAGGTCGCCGAAAGCTCGAAGAAAATCGTCGACATCGTCGCGATGATCAACGACATATCCGACCAGATAAACCTGCTCTCGCTCAATGCGGCCATCGAGGCGGCCCGCGCAGGAGAACAGGGCAAGGGATTCGCCGTGGTCTCCCAGGAAATATCGAAGCTCGCAGACGCGACCGCAAGCAGCACCAAGGAAATCGAAAATGTCATCAAAAACAGCCGTGCGGACATCCAGAAAGGGGCTGATCTGGTCAACAGCACCGCGGGCTCGATTACGGACATGATCAAAAAAATCGAAATCGCGGCGAAGCTGTTCGAGGATATCGCC
>JAKLIV010000258.1 GCA_022709405.1 Spirochaetota bacterium | reverse complement strand
AAATGCTCATTTCTCAGAACGTCAAGGTCGAAGGCAAGGAGGACGACGATAACTTCTTTCTCAAAGGCCTGCTCAATTTTCTTCCGTGGCTGATTTTTTTCGGATTCATATGGTTCCTGATGATTCGTCAGATCCAATCAACCGGAAACAAGGCCCTTTCGTTCGGTAAAAGCCGCGCCAAGCTGAACCCCGAGACCAAGCAGAAAGTGTCATTCCTCGATGTCGCCGGCGCGGACGAGGCCAAGGAGGAGCTCAAAGAAGTCGTCGACTTTCTCAAGGAGCCCAAAAAATTCATCAATATCGGCGCCAAGATACCCAAGGGCGTTCTCCTCATGGGCCCTCCGGGGACTGGAAAAACCCTTCTTGCAAGAGCGATCGCCGGTGAGGCCGGCGTTCCGTTCTACTCGATAAGCGGATCGGATTTCGTTGAGATGTTCGTCGGAGTAGGCGCCTCGCGCGTGCGTGACCTTTTCGAACAGGGCAAGAAGAACCCGCCGTGCATCATCTTCATCGACGAGATAGACGCCGTCGGCCGCCTCAGGGGCGCAGGACTTGGCGGCGGACATGACGAGCGCGAGCAGACACTCAATCAGCTTCTGGTCGAGATGGACGGCTTCGAAACCAACGAGGGCGTAATAATCATCGCGGCGACGAACAGGCCCGACGTGCTTGACCCGGCGCTTCTCAGGCCAGGACGTTTCGACCGCCAGGTCATCGTCGACATTCCGGACGTCAAGGGCCGCGAAAAGATTCTTGCCGTTCACTCGAAGAAGATACCGCTGTCCAGGGACGTGACCCTCAAGGTGATCGCCCGCGGGACGCCAGGCTTCACCGGAGCCGACCTGGCCAACCTCGTCAACGAGGCGGCCCTTCTCGCGGCCAGAAGAAACAAAAAGCGCGTTACCATGCTTGAAATGGAGGACGCCAAGGACAAGGTCATGATGGGCCCGGAAAGGCGCTCGATGATCATATCAGACAAGGAAAAGGAAATAATCGCGTACCACGAGGCCGGACACACCATAATCGGCATTCTGACCGGGTCAGACCCGATACACAAGGTTACCATCATTCCGCGCGGCAGGGCGCTGGGCCTTACCATGCAATTACCGGAGGAGGACAAGCACCTTCACTCGAAGCAGTACTGGCTCAACCAGATCAAGATACTTTTCGCCGGTCACCTTACCGAAGAGATGATTTTCAATGATGTCACCACCGGATCGAGCAACGATCTCGAACGCGCCTCGGACATCGCGCGCAGAATGGTGTGCGAGTGGGGAATGAGCGAGACGCTCGGGCCCATAACGTTCGGGAAGAAAAACGAGCAGATTTTTCTGGGAAGGGAAATCACCCAGCACAGGGATTACAGCGAGCAGACCGCCCAGATAATCGACGACGAAGTAAACAAGATAATCGATGCATGCATGAAGGAATCCAGAACCCTGCTCAAGAAGAACCGCCAGTCTCTCGAGGCCCTGGCAAGGAATCTGATCGAACGTGAGACTCTCGACCATGAAGAAATCACCAAGGTCATGAACGGCGAGGAACTGCCGCCTATGACAAACGGCAAAGAGCGAAAACCGTTTCAGGAGGCGGCCGATACCGCTGCCGACGAGGAAAAGGAGAGGGACGGCAAATAGGGATTCCGGAGCGTTCTTCAGGACAGGATCGATAGCACCCTTTTCTTTCTTATGCCCTGAAGCATGCCTGAATAACGATTCTCTCTGACACCGATAAAAGCCTCATCGATATTTTTGATGAGATCAACAACAAGCCCGGCCTCGCGCCTGGCTTTTTTTATGAGATCGAGATCCTCGGCGAGGCTCGTGAATTCGAAATTCCCGGCGCGTCCGTGCTGTCTGCTTCCGATTATTTCACCGGCTCCCCGCATCTTCAGGTCCTCTTCCGCAATTGCGAACCCGTCATCCGTGTTCACGATTGTCATGATCCTCCCCATGCTCTCATCGGATATTTCATCCGGATGGATCAAAACACAGAAAGACTGGTGTGCGCCCCTTCCGACCCTTCCGCGCAGCTGGTGCAGCTGCGAAAGGCCGAAACGCTCGGCGTGTTCGATTACGATAACGTTTGCGTTTTGAATGTCTATCCCGACCTCGATGACGGTCGTCGAAACGAGTATGTCAATATCCCCGGCCTTGAATCGTGACATTATTTCATCTTTTTCATCCTGCCGCATCTTCCCGTGAAGAAGTGCGAGCCTCCGATGGGAAAAAACATTTGAGCTTAGCCGTTCAAAAGTTTCTACGGCGGATTTCAGATCAATTTTTTCACTTTCTTCTATGAGCGGGAGCACATAGAATATTTGGCGTCCCTCATTGATGTACTTTTCCATGGAGCGGTACACTCCATCCAGGCGCGATTCGGGAAACGCAAGAGTCTTCACCGGTATTCTGGTAAGCGGCTTCGTTTTTATGGATGTCACGTCGAGATCGCCGTACATGGTCAGGGAAAGCGATCTCGGTATTGGTGTCGCGGTCATTACGAGCAGATCGGCGTCTTTCCCTTTTTCCCTGAGCGCCGCCCGCTGGTTCACTCCGAACCGGTGCTGCTCGTCTATTATGATGAGACCGAGGTCCCGGAAAACAACCCGTTCCTGAATGAGAGCGTGTGTGCCGATGATGATACGTATCGACCCGGACTCAAGCCCCTGCAATATTCCGGTCTTTTCCGCAGCCGGAGTTCCGCCCGTAATTATATCCAGACCCGAATCGTCGGGGAGCATTGAGCTGAAATTTCGGTAGTGCTGCCGTGCAAGCACCTCGGTCGGGGCCATGACCGCGCATTGCCTTCCGGCTCGCGCCGCGAGCAAAGCTGCGCCCATCGCCACGACGGTCTTACCTGAGCCTACGTCTCCCTGTATAAGCCTGTTCATGGGAAAAGGCTGGCTGATGTCGCGCATAATGTCGTCGAAAGCGGTCTTCTGGTCGGGAGTGAGCTGGAAAGGAAGCGAATGGATGAATTTCCGTATATGCGCATAATCGTACGAATGTCTCGGCAGCGCTGCGGCATTATTCCGGTATTTTTTGCAAAGCAGGAGATAGTACTGGAGAAAAAATATTTCGTTGAATGCGAGCCTTTTTCTCGCGATTTCGGCCTGTTCGTAGGATTCGGGGAAATGCAGCGCAGACAGAGCTTCGCGAAGTCCGATCAGGCCGTGGCGGACAAGGATGTCGCGTTCCAGAGAGTCTTCCACCATGGGCAGAAACAGTTCGATCGCTTCGCCGATACTGCGCCTGAATCCTCGCGAGTCAAAACCGATTCCGCCGAGCTTTTCAGATGAGGGATACAGGGGAACGATCCTTCCAGTGTTCAATGCCCGCCCACTCGGGTTTTCGTCGATAAAATCGAACTCCGGATGGACTATCTGCTTGTTTTTGAAAAAATTTATTTTACCTGAAAAGATGACACGGTCCCCGGGCGTGAACCTCTTTCGAAAATAATCGATGCCCGCGAAGAAAACTCCTGTCAGCGGTTCCGATCCGTCATCGATTACTACCTCGAGCCGCTTTTTTTTGAAACCGGTTATTTCAGATTCCACCACGACACCTGAGACTGTAACGGTTTCATTGACGAAACAGTCGCGGACCAGCTTGAACGAAGAGCGGTCGATGTAACGCCGCGGCGTGTAGTAAAGCAGGTCTTCGACCGTTTCTATGCCCGCTTCCTG
>JAKLIV010000257.1 GCA_022709405.1 Spirochaetota bacterium | reverse complement strand
TCGAGATTGCCTTTTCCTATGTTTGAGAGGAAATTTTCGACTATCCGGACTTTGTCCCGGATCGTTTTATTCATAAAGTATGGGCTGAGCAGGCCGGCTACATTTGCGATAAACATGAGAAATATAATTTTTACATACATGAACGGGCCGGCTATGTTGTAGGATTCGACCGTGATGTAAAAAAAGGCGAAAAGAGTCGCGGAGGTGAGCAGGGAAGCTCCCACGGCTATGAGCGTCAGCCTCGGAAAGATATTCAACCTGGGAGGGGGAGTGTTTTCAGTTTTTTCCGAAAACAGGCCATGTTTGAGCAGGCCCTGGACCATAACTTCCGTAATCGAGAAGTAGGTGAAAACCCCCAGAATCGAGCAGATAGCCACCCCCGTCCACATGTTGACGGTCTGGGCCGTGTTGAGTTTCGCAAAAATCATTGTTGGAACAATCGCGTTTGCCAGAAGAATGATCCACCTGAAAAAAGCCCCGACCGCGTGAATGTATGGCAGCATAAGAAAGCGGTTTTTAGCCCTGGCGTATTCATCGCTTGCCACCGGAACGCCCTTTATGATTTTTTTAAAATAACGCAGGACCGGGATCAGGACAATCCAGTTGTTGACGAGAACGAAAGCGACTCCGAAGACAAATGCCGGGGGCCAGATTTTATTGAAAATGGCGTACTGCTCCGGTGTCAGCTGAATATTCGCCCATACATAGAGCAGGACAAAGGGCACGACCATAAAGAAACTGAGCCCTTCGGTCTTGATGTTCAGTGAGAGATAGAAAAGCTTCATTTTATTTCTTAAAGCCGGGCTGATTGTAGTTTCGGGCATTAATTTTTCTCCTGATCGTGTCAACCAATGGCATAAATAGAGCGTTTTGTCAAGAAAAATGACATGTCAGTTCTCTTCTCTTTCCAAAAAATTGATTTTAACTTTAGATGCATCAACAAATGCGCGTTTCAGGATTTATGAGGGAAGGATAAGATGTGTAAAAACCGCAGAGGGCTTGTTGCCCTCTGCGGGATCGTATAAGTATCAGCAGATGAAGAGCATTTCCCAGAACTTCGGCAGGGGCCAGACTTCGTCATCGGTTACCCCTTCAAGGGTGTCGACATTTTCACGTATGGCATCCATCGTGGATTTGATCTCATTGCAGATGAATTCAGCTTTTTTGTATTCATCATGTATGCTATCCGCTTTTTTGAGTTTCTCATTAAGGGTCGTCAACCCGGACTGTGTTTTGTTTATCAGCGAGCTGACGCTCATTAATAGCTCTTTCTGTACTCCCAGGTCGAGTTCCTTCCCGAGCAGGGCCTGGGCCGCATTTATAGAAGACGCCAGGGTTTTCTGGTACCTGATCGCTGCGGGTATTATCTGTGTTGCAACGATGTTTTTCAGTGATTTCGCCTCGATCTCGAGGTCCTTGATATATTTCTCAACCCTGATCTTGTAACGCGAGGTCATCTCGATACGCGACAGGACCTCGAACTTTTCAAAAAGATTCAGCGCCTTGTCGGTGATGAGCGCCGGCAGGGCCTCGGGCGTCGTCTTGAGGTTCGGCAATCCGCGTTTTTCAGCTTCCTTGTGCCATTCAGACGAATAGTTGTCGCCGCTGAAAAGGACCGACTTCGATTCCTTGAGAACTTCCCTGACCAGATCAAGCACTATCTGGTTAATATCTCCGCCCTTTTTCGCTTCGATTTTATCGGACAGATAATCAAGGCTCTCGGCCACGATCGTGTTGAGCACGGTCGCGGGAAATGATATCGACTGCGAGGAACCCACGGCGCGGAACTCAAACTTGTTGCCGGTAAATGCGAAAGGCGAGGTCCTGTTCCTGTCGGTGCTGTCCTTGCTGAGCAGAGGGAGCGAAGCAATCCCGAGGTCGATGATCGCATCGTCGGTGGCCTTGGTCACTATCCCCTTTTCGATATCGTCGAGTATTTTCATGAGCTGCTCGCCCAGGAATATCGATATGATCGCGGGCGGCGCCTCGTTTGCACCCAGCCTGTGGTCGTTCGCGGCGGAGCTCACGCTCGCTTTCAGTATATCTGCGTGTCTGTGGACCGCTCTTATTGTTGCGGTCAGGAAAACGAGAAACTGGAGATTTTCATGAGGGGTTTTCCCTGGATTGATCAGGTTTATCCCGTCTGTTGTCGAAAGGGACCAGTTTACGTGCTTGCCCGAACCGTTGATCCGTGCGAACGGTTTTTCATGGAGGAGCAGGGCCAGGTTGTGCTGTTTGGCGACCCTGTTCAGGGTGTCCATGACCAGCTGGTTATGGTCGACCGCTATGTTGGCCTCTTCGAATATCGGTGCGATCTCGTACTGGCTCGGCGCAACTTCGTTGTGGCGGGTCTTGGCCGGGATTCCGAGTTTGTAGAGCTCCTCCTCGACATCATGCATGAAAGACTGTATTCTTTCCTTGATGCTTCCGAAATACTGGTCTTCGAGCTCCTGTCCTTTTGCAGGAGGGGCTCCAAGGAGCGTTCTGCCGGCAAGCACAAGATCCTTTCTTTTGTAATAATAGTCCTTGTCTATGAGGAAATATTCCTGTTCGGGTCCGAGATTGGTCAAGACTTTCTTTGATTTTTTGTTGCCAAGAAGCCTGAGCATCCTGATCGAGCTTTTATTGACAGCTTTGATCGATCGAAGCAATGGCGTTTTTTTGTCCAGCGCTTCGCCGGTGTATGATATAAAAGCTGTCGGGATGCAGAGAGTGGTTCCGATTCCGTTTTTTCTGAGAAACGCCGGGCTTGACATGTCCCATGCTGTATACCCGCGTGCTTCGAACGTCGCCCTGATCCCTCCGCTGGGAAAGCTCGAAGCGTCGGGCTCGCCCTGAACGAGCTGTTTGCCTGAAAAACGTTCGATGATCTCGCCTTCATCGGTGAATTCGATGAATGCATCGTGTTTTTCCGCGGTAGTTCCCGTCATCGGCTGAAACCAGTGTGCGAAGTGGGTCGCTCCTTTTTCGATGGCCCATTCTTTCATCGCGTGCGCCACACTGTTTGCGGTGTCGATATCGAGCTGCTTGTCGTCGTTTATCGTTTCCATCAGTCTTTTATAGATGTCTTTGGGGAGCTTGTCTTTCATCACCTTTGCGTTAAAGGTGTCTTCTCCGAAGTAGGTCGAAATGGGAACATCCTTTTCCTTGAGGATTGTATATTCCCTCTCCGCTGCGATAATCGGACTCGTTCTTTTCATCATAATAACCTCCAGGTTCATCTGTATGTCTGCAAGCTATAACCCTGCTTGAAAATTGTCAATATGCGGATTTCAAAAGTGCCTGATTTGCCGTTATATTTAACATCTGCGTAATAAAAACATTAGCGCAGCTTTGCCGTGCTTTTATTTCCGTACATGCAGGGCTGCAATGATACAAAGGATTGATTTGTGATGCAAGTATAAAATTTCAGCTGCGGGAATAATGTTGGACAACAATTTGACAAACACCGGTTATTTGGTAAATCGTTCGATTGCATCGGCCAGGTATTCATGGCATGTTCCGGTGTGTTCCCCGGATTCGTCGAGAATGAGCGCAGTGGGCTGGATTGATTCGGCCTTTATAAGGTCGTCCGGGCAGTTTTTTATGAGCAGCTCGATGCCCTGGGGGGTTGATTCAAGATGGAATTGCATGGCCAGTACGTTATTTTGATACAGAAACGCCTGGTTTTCACAGAATCCGCTGCGGGCGAGGCGTGCGGCCCCGTTCGGGATTTCGAAGGTTTCACCGTGCCAGTGGAAAGCCATGAATGAATACGGC
>JAKLIV010000256.1 GCA_022709405.1 Spirochaetota bacterium | reverse complement strand
AGGACCGAGGTGCGCAGCAAAAAGGCCGATTCCCACCTCGGGCATGTGTTCGAGGACGGGCCCGCTCCCACGGGCCTGCGCTACTGCATGAACTCGGCTGCGCTCAGGTTCATCCCTGCAGAGGACCTCGAGAAAGAGGGATACGGCCGATACGCGAAGCTTTTTAAAAGGAGGTAGCCATGTTCAAGACCGGCGAAGAATTGATGGCGTCCGCCAGGCAGGCCCTTGAAGGCAAGTGGCAGAACATCGTACTTGCGACACTCGTTTACGTTATCGTGTGCTGCGCTGCGGGCTCGATCCACTGGATCGGGCCGATAATCGGCATAATAATCGGCGGCCCCATGGCGCTCGGTTACCTTTCGCTTGTGCTGGCCGTCAAGCGCGGAGGGACAGTCAACGTCTCCCGGGTTTTCGACGGATTTTCACGATTTGCCGATGCCCTGGTCGCGAACCTTTTGATGACGATCTTTATCGTCCTCTGGTCGATCCTGCTCGTGGTGCCGGGCGTTATCGCGGCGCTCGGGTACTCGATGACCTTCTTCCTGATGGCGGATGATCCTTCGATTGATGGAGTGGAAGCGATCCGCAGAAGCAAACAGCTGATGGACGGGCACAAGGCGCGGCTGTTCAGGCTGTGCTGTCGTTTCAGCGGCTGGTTCCTGCTGGCGATCCTGACGCTGGGTATCGGATTCTTCTGGCTGATTCCGTACTTTTCTGTAAGCGTCGCCGCTTTTTACGAGGAAATTCGCGGCACGAAAGCCGATACCGGTCCCGATAATGCGGGCCAGGTCCGGCTGCCGCAATGATCTGCGGCGCTGAAGCAAAAAAAGGTTTACGCGCCGCCCTGGATGTGCTTTTTCATGGCTGATGAAAAGAACCGCGACACTACTGTGCGCCGTGGCCCTGGTGCACGCCGTATCATGCGCCCCGGGCGTCAAGCGCGTCATCGAGCCTTTTGAAAACAGATACATCGATATCCCGGGCAAGGGCGCCGCGCTCGTCAGGAGCGCGGCATGCGACGTGTTTATCGAGCATGTGAGTACCGAAAAATGGAAGAAGCTCCTGTCCTTCAGCGCGTATTCCAGCGGAAATCCCCTCACGACCGCATACAGGGTGCCCCCGTTCGAATTTTTCCAGGTCGTGGTCAGAAACACTTCAGACCAGCCCATTGCGGTTGAAGACTGCTATGTCAGGTGGCGGGCCGGGAAGGCCGGGGCGCTCGGGGCAGGGGAGCTTCGGGCGCGATGCCGCGGCGGGTCGTACCGGATTTACGATTTCGAGGGACTGCTTTCGTTTCGCAGGGTTACGAGGGGCTCATTCTCCATATCCGAGATGGATTATGCAAAAAACACGATCGGCCTCCGGCTGCAGTTCATTCCTGCCGGCGATTCGGTTCTTTTTATCCGGGCATTCGACTGGATACCCGTCGAGGCGGATTCTTTCGACGTGGTCCTCGTCACGCGCGCAGGCGGCCGCAGTTCTTCTGTGTCCATGACCATGAGCCGCCGGGAATACCGCACGAGAGGAAAAAAATTCGCCGAGCCCCGTAAAAATGACGAGGAAGACGGTCTTGACCTGGAGTATTAGGCCGGCTACGGCCTGCAATAAAAAGTTATTGCTTGCCTGTCCCTGGGCTTTACTATGGGTCCGGGTCATGTTATGAACAATAAACACAGGCTGTTCATCGCGCTTCCCTTTGACGAGAAGGCCAGGGCGTCACTGGCCGATACGGCGCGCCTGATCGGATCTTTCGCCGGCCGCATCAAGGGCGTTTCGCCGGATACGTATCACATCACCGTAAAATTTTTCGGCGGAGTGGATCGGGATCTGGCGGACCGGGTCGCCCGTGAATTCGGCGCGCTGGATATCGGGCGCGGAAAGATTCCCTATACGATACAGGGGCTGGGCGCGTTCCCGTCGCTTTCCAGGGCCTCGGTCCTGTGGGCGGGCGTCATCGCGCAGGGCGACGGGCTGGTTTCCCTTTTCAGGCTCATCGAGGATTTTTCGGCCGAGCTCGGCTTCGCGCGTGAGACCAGGGCGTTCAGGCCCCATCTCACCCTGGGCAGGGTCAGGGGCGAGGGCGGCGCGCCCGGGCCGCTGAAGGAGCACTTCATGTCCAACAGGGACCGGCTGTTCGCGGAATCCGCCTTCAGCCGCCTCGTGCTGTATGAATCAGAGCTTCGGCCCGAAGGCCCGCTGTACACTGAAATCTCAAGCAAAGAACTGTGAGAGGACCGCCGCCATGACACGATTGATCGGAAAACCGGAGGAAGTCGCCAGGGACCATTACATGCTTCGCCTCGATGCCGGGGACGCCGTTTCGGCGCCGGGCCAGTTCGTCACCATAAAACCGGGCGAGGGCACGGATCCGCTGCTCAGGCGGCCGTTTTCGCTGTTCGACCATCATGACGGCGTGATAGAGATCGTGGTCAGGGTCGTGGGCCGGGGCACGGGACTCATCAGCAGGGCTGGCGGGGAACTCGATATGCTCGGCCCCATGGGCAGGGGATTTTCCCTCGAACGGGCGGGGAGCGCGCTTCTCGTCGGCGGCGGAGTCGGGTGCGCACCGCTGAACTATCTCGCGCGGGCGCTCAAGGGGGCGGGAACCAGGGTCACGATGCTTTTCGGCGCTTCGTCTTCCGGTTTCGTGTACTGCCGCGACGAATTCATACGAAACTCGCATGATTTCCACGTAACGACCGACGACGGCAGCGAGGGCCGCGGGGGCACCGTGGTATCGCTCATGGCCGAACTTCTCGCTGCGGAGAAGTACGACCGGATATACTGCTGCGGCCCGACGGTCATGATGAAGAAGGCGGTGGAGCTTGCGGGCCCGGTACCGGTCGAGATATCGGTCGAGAACTATTTCGGGTGCGGTTTCGGCATCTGCGCCGGGTGTACCATCGAGACCACATCCGGGCTCAAAAGGGCCTGTGTCCACGGCCCAGTGTTCGACGGCAGGAGCGTGATTCTCGGCTCTCTCGGATAAATGCTTCTTGACGCCGGTGAAAATATGCATATACTGTGCTATAAAGAATTTAAAAGGATTCACTCATGCAAATAAAATCCGCTTTTTCCAATCTCATGATCAAGGCCCTGACTGAATCGCTCGATGTCAGGTCGATGACGAAAATCGCCGACAGGCTGATCCCGAACTACAATATTTACAAGAGGACGGGATTTCCCGAAAACATCCCCATCCAGAAGCAGGACGCAGCCAAGCAGATCGTCAAAGACATCATCGCCTCGAACCTCCTGCTCGAATTCGTCAACCAGCTGATCCACTACCATACCGAAGGATACATGGGGAAGAAATACCGCATCAACCACCTGAAAGCCATTATAATGGAGATCGAGGACCAGGGGCTGATTTACGACCAGGTCAACAGGATGTTCGTCGAGGACCCCGACGTGAGGAGGACCAGGAACTGGGGGACCCTGCGTGAAGGAGAAGACTACATTTTCGCCTTTCTGAGGCTCGACATAGTCGGTAACACCAAGCTCGTGCAGCAGTATCCCGAGAACCTGATCAAGCAGACGTATTCGGACCTCAGGGGGATCGTGCAGCGCTGCATCGACAAGAGAAACGGCAGGATATGGAACTGGGAGGGGGACGGCGGCCTGGTGGCCTTCTATTTCTCGAACAAGAATTTTTACGCCACCCTGAGCGGGATGGAGATCATCCACGACCTGTTCATCTACAACCAGGTTAAATGTCCCCTCGACAAGCCCGTGAGCGCGCGCCTGGCGATACACGGCGGCCCGTGCGCCTACTGCAGCAACGAGGA
>JAKLIV010000255.1 GCA_022709405.1 Spirochaetota bacterium | reverse complement strand
TGGTCCGCTTTACGCTGAAAGAGATCATTGAAACCTATGAACAGCTCGTCGATCCCGGAATGCCCATCCCGCCGGATGTGATACGAATCCACGGCATTACCGATGAAATGGTCGCCGGGGCTCCTCGCATCGCCGACATACGGGGAAACATCGCCGGATTTTTCACTGACTCTATCCTTGTCATACATAATCCTTATTTTGATCTTGCATTTATAGACCGCTGTTTTAGGGAAGACGGGTGTGATGCGCCGCGTTTTGAAGCCTTTGATACGGTAAGACTGGCCCGAAAAGCCTTTCCCTTTTTACAGAACCACCGGCTCGTGACACTGGGAAAACATTTCAAGATTTCAGGATCAAACCACAGGGCTCTGTCCGACGCGCTGTGCTGCATGGAAGTATTCCGGCAGGCCATTGTATCCCGCCCTGCAGGCGAAATGCGGACGCTTCGCGAGCTGCTGAAATATCACGGTAAACCGGTCAGGCCCAGGCCCGGAAAGACGGTTGTCGTGCGGAACGGCCGCAGAAATGGCCTGACCATAGGACAGGCCGTTCGCATAAGATATGCAGACAGCGGCGGCATGGTTACGGAGCGCAACATCGTCCCCCTTGAATTCATCAGCAGGGGTAAAACAACTTATCTCAGGGCGCACTGCCTTTTACGTAAAGAAATCAGGTTTTTCAACCGGGATGGGATTCTTGAAGTGCTTTAGTCCTTTTCGCAGAAAAGGGCCTTAATCGTTTCCATGAGTTTCTGGATGGTGTCGTCTTTAAGGGAATAAAACATGTAATTGGCTTCTTTTCGGCGGTTGATGATGTTGGCCTTTCTCAGAACCGTCAAATGCTGGGATATATTGGAAATGGTCGATCCGAACTGCTGCTCAATTTCGCTCACGTTTTTCTCGCCGTCCATCAGGTAGCAGAGAATGTTCATGCGTATGGGATGAGCGATGGATTTTAATATTTCCGATGCGGTATCTATCTGGCAGCTGTCGAGTTTCATGAGTGGCCTGTGTGTATAAGAGTTTTAGTATTTTACTATACTCTCATATACCTGAAAATCTTGTCAAACTATTTTTATTGTTCAGGCTGCCGTAACGCAACAGTGACGGACGCTCATGCTGTCTTTTTATCAATGTTGACGATTTCTGCGGGAGCGAAGAAATCCATAATATTCAGCATTACCAGTATTCTTTCGACTGTATACGATAAAAGCAACGTAAGGTTTCCGCCGTTTCTGATCGTTGTGTGCTTTGCATGAATCATGAAACCGATAAATGCTGAATGTATGCTTAATGTCTTGCTGAGGTCGAAAACGATTTTACCAGAAGCATCAACATGTTTGAATCTATCCAGGTATTCGGATACTTCTTCGAACTTTATATTCTCCGAAAAGGTCCAGCAGGTGACTCCTTCCATGATGTCTTTTCCTTCCGTGGTTTATTTGGGTTCCATTTAAATTAAGAGTATCCCGATACCCTTAACAAACTATCCCCTATATTAATATTGTCGTCAGAAGCTGGATTTTACTTACTAATAATCTTCCAATATTTATTAATTCCTTGTGATTTTCCTTACTAGATGCCTTTTTAGAGCTTTTATTTTATTGCCGCTCCTCCTTGTAATTAATAATTTATCAGTTAATTATTTCTTTGAATTTTACTTCGACGATATTATCATTAATAAGCGCTGTTTATAGGTGAATTTATTTACCGGTGTGGTCCATGATAAATAATTGATAGTGAGCAGAAAAGCCCGTGTACGATAATAATATAAAGTGCTTGAAAAAACTGACCGTACGTTTTTTTTTGAATTGATCAATTCAATATTGAAGGGTTCTGACATGTACCTTGTAGGGAAAAGACTCCATCGAGAAAAGTTTGTTAAGGCCGACATGGAACACCTTCGCAAGCTTTTCATCATGCCCGAATCTCCGGACAAGTTTGTTGAATTCGGCAGCTACCTGCTCGACCTCATCCACAGTTTTTTCACCGAAAAAGGAGGTATCCACAGCTCAATCGCTCTTCCCGATCTGGCGAAGCTTTTCACCGATATCGACCTCCCGAAAGAACCGCACCTTCTCAAAGATGTGCTGATGGAGATCAAGAATAAAATAATCGCCCATTCGGTAAAAGTAGGCAATCCGTATTATATCGGGCACATGACCAGCGCAATACCGTATTTCATGATTCTGCTTGAAATGATTACGGCGGCCATGAATCAGAACCAGGTTAAAATCGAGTCTGCCAAAGCGTCGACTTTTGTTGAAAGAGAACTGATTTCATGGATGCACCGGCTTGTCTTCAGGAAAAGCAAGAAATTTTACCGCGCTTTCATACAGGACCGTGATGTGGCCCTGGGCAATGTATGCTCCGACGGAACGATGGCCAATCTCACGGCTATGATTGTCGCCCGTAATAAAGCGTTCAAGCCGGATGGGAAGTTTCCGGGAGTCCGCAGGGCCGGGATGTATGAGGCGCTCAGGTATTACGGTTATGACAAGGCCGTCATCATTGTCTCGAAACGCGGCCACTATTCGTTCGATAAAATTGCCCATATCATCGGGCTTGGGGACGACAATCTCATTAAAGTACCGGTGGATTCGCGCAACAGAATCGACATACAGGAACTCGAGCGGATCTGTCATGAAATAGAAGAAAAAAACAGGGACGGCACCGAGAAGACCAAGATCATATCGATTGTCGGAATAGCAGGCACCACCGAGACCGGAAATATCGACAATCTCAAGGAAATCAGAAGAATAGCGGACGACTACAATACCCATTTCCATGTCGATGCTGCCTGGGGGGGGTCCGTTCTTCTGCTGGATGATCTGAGATATCTCTTCAACGGGATTGAAAGCGCTGATTCAGTCACTGTTGACGCCCACAAGCTGCTTTATTCACCTGTGGCCATGGGAATGGTCCTTTTCAGGAGCGAGAAAGACCTCTGGAACCTGAAACATTATTCGAATTATATCATCCGCCCCGATTCGGTTGACAGCGGCCGGTTTACTGTTGAGGGATCCCGCCCGTTTTCGGCTTTGAAACCCTGGGCTACCTTTAAAATACTCGGTTCGAGCGGATTCAGGCTGCTTTTTGAGCACGCTTTTGATCTCACTGCAAATCTTCGCAGCCTCGTTGAAAGGCACTGTAATTTTGAGCCCATGAACCAACCGGAACTGTTCATTTTCAACTATCGGTTCGTACCCAAGAGGATCCAGGAGAAAATCGATTCAATACGTGTGAAAATCGACACCCGCGAACTGAAAGAGGCCATGCTCGACAGGCACAAGATGAGGCAGATCGATCGCCTCAGAGAAATCAATCTGGTTCTGAACGAGCTGAACATTGAACTTCATAAAAAGCAGCGGGAGGAGGATGACAGCTTTGTTTCACGCACCATGCTTGATTCTCCCATGTATTACTATCAGGATATTGTCATTTTAAGGGCGATAACGATAAACCCGCTTACAACTCCTGAAATCATCAAGGAAATAATCGAAGCCCAGGATAGAATAGGCTTGAAACTGTATAAATCAGAATTTTTTAACCGCCTTGAACGCATTTAAAAAATATTAAAATAATTCTAAAATTTTTTATTCTATGTTGACGAGAACGCTGTTTTTTTGTAGCTTATTGTTAGCACTCAATAATGATGAGTGCTAACAATAAAATGGGGGGTGCAGTCATGAGATTCGGAATAGCGAAAAAAAATCAGATGCACGGCAACGACCTCGATCTTTTCAGGCGTGAATTGTCATCCATATTCGATGACTTCTTCGATCTGAAAAGCACCGGACTTA
>JAKLIV010000254.1 GCA_022709405.1 Spirochaetota bacterium | reverse complement strand
CGAATTCATCAACGAGATACCAAAGACCAAGGTCGGGAAAATCGCCTTCACCGAGCTTCAAAAGAGGGAGATCGAACGGCTTCGTGCAGAGGGTAAATATACCGGCGAAAAAGCCGGCTGAAAAAAAACGCTATTTTTCTCCTGGTCATTTTTATACCTCCTTCGCCTTCTCAAAAGACGAAGGAGGTTTTTTTTTCTCACTCAACAGGCGCTGAAAGCCTGGTCCAGGAAAAACCTCCGCAGCCGCCATTTGCCGGATCGCTTGAGTCCGAGGTTGTGGGGTCGCTTTTCGCATCGAGAAGCGTGTCTTTGCCATAAACTTCAGTGCAGTAATAAAACGTCTCAACGCCACTTGATTCCGTCATTTCGGTCCAGACAATCCGCCCGTATTTGTTCGGATTGTAGCTGTCATCCTCCTTTGCCTGATAAAAAAGTACGTTCATGTCGTTGTCGTATTCGCGGACGTACCCGGCCCAGGAAAATTCACTGTCGGTGATTGTTTCGTCGCCGTAATCGCCGCTCCAGGTCCCGGCGATTTCCAGATCATATACTGCCGTCTTGTCGCCGTCATCCGCCGCATCATCGCATCCAATACAAAAGAAAAGAACCGAAAATAGAATCAGCATGAATCCATAAATACGTTGTTTTGTGATCATAGATCATCTCCTTGATTAATAGTGGAGATATCGTCGGGCAATAAAAAAGCATGCGCGGGGCATGCGGTTAATCTGCGGATAGACTGCGGGCAGATATAACCTGAATCCCTCTCCCCGAGGATATCAAGTTCGTCGGAAGATCTGGCTTGTCTGCCCGAAGGCAGCATCACAGTTGCGGGCCAGCGCGGGATTCTCACCCGGCTTCATCCGGCTTAAACACGGCGAGTATGGCTGCGGCATTGAGGCGAGTCAATAATTTTTTACGGTTCAGCGTATTTTTATATAGCCCATCTCGGCGCACGAATCTTCGTCGCCGCTTGAGTTCAGGCAGTATACGCCGCGAAGGCCGAAACGGGGGAGTTTGACCGGCTCAATCCGCGCCGACATCACCTCTCCGTCGATCATGAGCTGGGCGAAGGCGCCGTTATCGCTTTTCAGCGTGTAGATGTGCCAGTCTCCCGAATGGAGCGGGATGCGCATGCCCGAGATCTCCGCGGCCTCTTCAGCAAAGTCGAGCGCGAAGGCCCGGCCGTCGGGCATGACATAGGCGAACGCCGTGCTTCTGCCCCCGCATGATCGGGCCCGGGCCTCGACGGTGAAAGACCTCGCAGTGCCGAGCCTGCTGAAAAGGCCCGCTGCCTGGCCTTTTTTTGCGGCGCACCTGGCGATTTTCGAGGAGCCCGATTCATAGAAGCTGAGGCACGTCCTGGCCGCCTCGTCGACATGGCCCCATGAAGCCGGAGTGTTCGAATCTTTCCAGTCGGAGAAGTTCTCCTCCAGGGTCCAGGCCTCTTTTATTTCGACCGGGCTTATGGACGTGATGTCGAGGCGCTTCAGGTATTTCCCGAATATCCATCCCCGTACTCCCGAAAGAGTCGTTATGCGGTACCAGTAATCGCGCACGTCGCCGGCCTGCATGGTGTCCATGGATTTCTCGAGCTGGATCACGGTCTCGTCCTTCATCGCCTTGCCGACGATCGCGCCTTCGGTGCCGGGCGAGTTCCGGAGGTTCACGTTGTCGCCCGAAACGGTGTAGAGCTTGGTGATCTCCGGGCTCGTCGGGAACTTGTTTCCGTAGATGACGAAAAGATCGAACATGACCTTGCCGTTTTCTTTCAGCGCGAACGTGTCCGTGTTCAGGGCCTCCATGAGGTATTTCACTATGTGGGCGAGATAGGACGTGTTCGGGTACCGCCTGTAAAAGTTCAGCAGGGAAGCGGCGCCCTTTTCAGGGTCTGTCTTGAGAGTCTTCTGGACCTCCTCAAAATCGAGGTCCTCGATCAGCGCGCTGCCCCTGAACTTGGACGTGAACTCGTCGTAGAATTTACCCCTGGACACGATCCTGCTCCTGTTCCGGGAAAAAACCAGGGCGAGATCCCCGTTCGTGTCGCGGTTGATTTCATCGAGCGTTTCCTGGATTTCGCCGACTGCTTCGGAGTAATCGGGCGTTCCCTTCTTATCGATCGCCGCAGCGGCAAGCTCGTCCGAAAACTCTTTCTCGATCGTTTCGGCCAGCCTGTTCATCGAACGCGCCCTGTAGTAGTAGACCTTTTCCAGATCGTCATAGCCCGCCCGCGGGATGAGCGAGTTCAGGGTCTCTATCGCGTCGCCGTATTCACCGCTTTCATAGTCGTCGATGGCGTCATCAAGCGTCGGATCGCCGAACAGCCATGCTCCGGCAAATGCGAGCCCGGCGATCACGGCCACAGCTATGGCGATGATAAGTATCCTGGTTTTCCATTTTGAAAAGGCGGATTCCTTGGTTATGTCGATCATGATCGGTCCTCACAGTTTTCCGTTGATCATCAGTTCGAGCAGGCGGTGCCCCTCCGGAACGTACAGTCCGGTTGCCCTGCCGTCCTTTTCGCTGTACGAGCGGCCGGAACGGCCTTTCAGTGAATCGTCCTCCCAGCCGCGGGTCCTGAGCATGCAGAACGGAACCGGCTCGGATGAGTGGGTTCTCAGGGATATAGGCGTCGGATGATCGGGCATGACGAGCAGGGCGTAGTCCTCGAATTTGTCGAGGCCGCGCACGACCCTTCCCACCACGCGCGAGTCGAAATCCTCGATCGCCTTCATTTTGTGCTCGAGGCTGCCTTCGTGCCCGGACTCATCGGGCGACTCGACATGCAGGTACACGAAATCGGACGCTTCGAGCGCTGCAAGAAGAGCGTCGGCCTTGCCTTCGTAATTCGTGTCGATGTATCCGGTGGCCCCGGGAACGGTTATCGGCTCCAGGCCCGCGGCCTTGCCGATCCCGTGGATCAGGTCCACCGCCGATATGGTATGGCCCGAGATGCCGAACCGCTGTTTGAGGGTCGCCATGCGGGGCCGCGTGCCGCCGCCCCAGAGCCAGACCGATTCGGGGTTTCCCCTGAATTTTTTGGCCGCCTCGCGCACCGCGGCCGAGCCCGATATTATTTCCCTGGACCGTTCCATGACGCCGACAAGATCGCCGGAGCCCTCTCCCTGCGGAAGATGGGGCCCGGTATTCCTGTCCTGGATGTCGTGCGGCGGCGTGGTCCGGCTGATTTCCCGGTAGGGGTAGTCGCGCCAGATCATGATGTTGCGGTACGACACTCCCGCGTGGAACTCGACGCCCGGAATGGAGATGTTTCTGTTCATCTCGTCGATGATGACCTTCGAGAACTCGGACTGGATGTGCCCCGCAGTGAAGCTGTTCATCACGCCGCCGGCCGCATTGACCATGTTGCATCTCAGGGCGATGTCGGCCGGGCCCAGGTCTATGCCCATGCTGAGCGCTTCGAGCGGGGCCCTTCCCGAATATGACTCCCTGGGGTCGTAGCCGAACACCGAGAGGTTCGCGGTGTCGCTGCCGGGGGCCATGCCGTCGGGAACGGTTTTGGCGAGACCGAGAATCCCCCGCGCGCAGACCGCGTCCATGTTCGGCGTGTTTGCGGCCTCGAGCGGCGTCCTGTTCCCCAGTTCCGGGATCGGGTAGTCGGCCATGCCGTCGCCGAGGAGGATAATGTATTTTCTGCCGGATTTCATGCTATTTTCTCACGCAAATTGTATCAATATCAGAAGGGCCGATTTTTTTCAATTATTTATTCGGACTGCCGGCGTTTTCGGGAAGGTGGATGGCTCAGACCCTGTCTGAAATCCAGGATGTGCCGTCCGAGAAAACCTCTTTTTTCCAGATGGGAACGGTCTTTTTTACGGTGTCTATGATGAAGCGGGA
>JAKLIV010000253.1 GCA_022709405.1 Spirochaetota bacterium | reverse complement strand
TGCTGCGCAGGGCGCTCCGCTTTACCCGCCAGATCGGCATCGCCGAACCGTTCCTTCATACGCTCGTGGACCCGATCGTTAAGACCATGGTCGAGTTCTACCCGGAGCTCAAGGATTCCGCGCCCAATGTCAGGAAGGTCATCGAATCGGAGGAGCGCAGGTTCCTCGAGACCATAGAGAACGGCCTGGACCGCCTCGACGAGATCATGAAGGGCCTGAAAAAAAGCAAGGGCTCGGCCATATCGGGAAGGGACGCGTTCGTTCTTTACGACACGTTCGGGTTCCCGCTCGAAATGACGGTCGAGATCGCGGCCGAACAGGGGATTTCGGTCGATGCGCCCGGATTCGAAAAGGAAATGCAGGAGCAGCGCGAAAGGGGAAAGCAGAGCTGGAAGGGCGCGGATTCGGGATACGAAAAGGCCTTCGAGGATGCGGCGAAGCTCTGCGGAGACACGGAATTCACGGGGTATACCGATTCATATAACGAGGCGAAGGTGCTCGCGGTCTATGACGGGGCTGCGATGAAGGACGCGCTCGGGGCGGGCCGGAGCGGGTTCATCGTTCTCGACCGCACTCCGCTGTACGGCGAATCCGGCGGACAGGTGGGAGACCGCGGCCTAATCGCCGGCGCGGACGGGGTTTTCAGGGTCCACGACACGAAGAAGACCGTGAAGACGATCATCCACCTCGGGGTGATGGAATCGGGCACGATCAGGAAAGGAGATAAGGTCGCCGCGAGTTTCGACCAGGTGAGACGAAACCTGACGCGCGCGAACCATTCGGTCACGCATCTGCTGCAGGCCGCGCTGCGGAGCGTGCTCGGCGACCACGTCAAGCAGGCCGGTTCGTTCGTCGAGCCCGAGAGAATGAGGTTCGACTTCTCGCATTTCAGCGCCATGAGCGATGACGAAATCTCCCGCGTCGAGCGGATCGTCAACGAAAACATATGGGAAAACATTCCGGTACAGACCGAAATGATGCCCCTTGAAAAAGCGATAAAAAGCGGGGCCATGGCCGAGTTCGGCGAAAAATACGAGGATGTCGTACGTGTAGTGAAGGTGCCCGGCGTCAGCATGGAGCTCTGCGGCGGCACACATGTCGACAACACCGGAAAGATCGGTCTGTTTAAGATAGTCAGGGAGGCATCGCCGGGCGCCGGCGTCAGAAGAATTGAAGGCATCACCCTCAAGGGCGTACTCGACCGGTACAACGAATACGGCGGGATCGTGACCGGCCTCATGCACACGCTCAACATCAACGAGGCCGGGCTCATGAAGCGGGTCGAAGATCTCCAGGACAAGCTGCGCATCCTCGAGAAGGAGCTCGAAAAGCACAAGAAGGAAAGCCTTGCGAGCGGGATGGACGACCTGATTAAAAACGCGAAAGAGGCCGGCGGAGTCAAGATCGTTTCGCGCGCGTTCGAAAACATGGAGGCCGACGACCTGCGGACGATATCGGACGCGGTGAGGTCGAAAGAACAGAGTTCGGTCGCGCTTCTCGGGTCCCGCAACGGCGACAAGGCGGTGCTGCTATTCGCAGCGACGGGCAAGGCGGTCGAGAAGGGGATCGACTGCGGCAGGCTCATCAAGGAGGTTTCGTCCATTGTCGGCGGCGGCGGCGGGGGCCGCAAGGACATGGCCCAAGCCGGAGGCAAGAAACCCGAATCTCTCGACCAGGCCCTGGCTGCGGCGGTTGAAAAGGCCTCGAAGATGGCGGGTTAGTTTTTCTTGATTGACATCTATCTGATTGGTATCTTATTAATTATTTGATACGGCGTTCAGGATGATTTACCAGGGCTGTTCTGGTGTCATGGCCTCCTTTTTTTAAGGATGGATGCCTTGTCCGGATGCGTGCATGGATGCAAGAAAAGACAGCAATCCGCAAGGAAAAGAAAAAAACATATTCATCGCACGGCAGCCGATTCTTGACCGCCTCAATAAAACGTACGCTTACGAGCTCCTGTTCAGGAGCGGATTCGAAAACGCCTTTGACAGCCTCGACGGCGACCTCGCATCGACGATGCTTCTGACCAACAGCTTTTTCATCTTCGGCATGGATGAAATCACCGGCGGTAAAAGGGCCTTCATCAACTTCACCAAAAAGCTGATCCTCAACGAGACCGCGGCCATGTTTCCTTGCGAACTCATGGCGGTCGAGATCCTCGAGAACATAGTGCCCGATTCGGAGTTCATCGAGGCCTGCCGACAGCTTAAAAGAAAAGGCTACAAGCTGGTTCTCGACGATTTCATCTTCCACAACAACCTCAAACCGCTGATGGACATAGCCGATATCATCAAGATCGATTTCACCCAGAGCAGGCCCGACGATATCCTCAGGCTGAAGGACCTGGTCAACATGAAAAGGGTGCGTTTCCTCGCGGAAAAGGTCGAGACGAAGGAGCAGTACCGCGAGGCGTTCGATCTCGGTTATTCGCTTTTTCAGGGGTATTTTTTCTGCAAGCCGGTCATCATCGCCGGCAAGGACATTCCCGGGTATAAAGTCAATTTTATGAGGATCATACAGGAAATCAACGAGCCCGAAGCTGATTTCGGACACCTTGAAACAATCATCAAACACGACCTGGCCCTTTCATATAAATTTCTGCAGCTGATCAATTCGGCCGCCTTCGGGTTCTATTCGAAGATAACGTCCATCAAGCAGGCGCTTTCACTTCTGGGAATCAATGAATTCAAGAAGTGGGTCTCGCTTCTTGCCCTGAGCGGGATGGGCGACGACAAGCCGCGCGAGCTTATTTCCCTGTCGATCGTCAGGGCGAGGTTCTGCGAGGAGGTGGCGCGTACGCTCGGGCTCAGGGACGAGACGAGCGACCTTTTTTTCATGGGGATGTTTTCGCTCATCGACGCGTTCATCGACAAGCCCATGGATTCGATCCTCCGGGAGCTTCCGGTGTCAAGGCCGGTAAAGCAGGCCCTGCTCGGGCAGAAAAACCGCTACCGGGCCATCTACGAGATGCTCATCGCCTACGAGAAGGGTAACTGGGACCGGTTCAACGGTTTTGCCGAGCTGCTGAAAATAGACGAGGAGTCTGTATCGAGAATATATCTCGATTCAATTTCCTGGGCCAATTCCTTTTCGGCGTGACAGGCGCGGAAAATGGTTGAAATTTTCACTGATACGGTCATATTATGTCATATTAAACGGCCTCGACGGGGATGATACATGGACAATTACCAGAAATATTCCAAATGCATAGTCCGCTCGGTGAACCATATTTTCAAGAATTTCCTGAACGACAATGATATCACCGAAGTCTATGAGACCCAGGCGATGGAGAACGATCCCCAGGTTGCGGTCGAGATCGACGGCACAATTTCCGGCGAGATCGTCATCAACCTTCCGGTAAAGACGCTTGACCTGATCACCAAGAAATTCATAAACAGGTCCGACACCAAGACGATCAGGAAGCACCACGGGGACGTTGCCGGCGAGCTGGCGAACCTCATCACCGGCACTTTCGCCAACCAGCTCCAGTACGCCGACCATGTGATCCAGCTTGCACCGCCCGAATTCAACGAAGATCCCATCGCGATCAAGGCCCTTTACGACAACATCAACCTTTCCTTCCGTTCGAGCTTCGGCGGCTTTGATATTGATCTGTATTACAAGTACAAGGGATGATTTCCCTCCCCTTTTCAATGGGCGATCTCCATTCATCTGCGGGGTGATATCATGGCGTTCATAGACATCGCTATCATCGCGGCGTACTTTCTCGCCGTGTTTGCCGTGGCGCTTTATTTCACGAAAAGGGTCGGGAAAAGCACCGAGGAGTTTTTCCTTTCCGGCAGAAAGCTTCCCTGGTGGGTGGCCGGCACCGCGATGGTCGCCACGACCTTCGCTGCGGACAC
>JAKLIV010000252.1 GCA_022709405.1 Spirochaetota bacterium | reverse complement strand
TGATGCTGAAGCAGGCCGGTCTTGGCATTGCGGTCATACAGGCCGAAGGCGCTGCCGCGGTATCAGTCTTGAACGCGGATATGGTTTGCCCCTCGATACTTGATGCACTGGAAATCATCCTGAACCCGCTGAGGGTGGTTGCGACACTCAGATCGTGAATTCCGACCGACAGACATGAAAGCGAACAGCAGCTGTTATTGATGAGAGAATGTCTTAATTCAGTGAGGCCCTTTTCTTTTTATTCAGCTCGATGCAGATGATCGCGGTCACGGGCATGCTCAGGAACATGCCGATGCATCCCACGGCCGATTTCACCAACTCCGAAAGCACCGGGTTGTAGTTGAATATCAGCATGACCGGCATGCCCGGGTCGAACTTCATGGCGATGAGGAGTACTAGAGGCAGCGAGCTGCCCACATAGGCGAAGAGCAGGGTATTCACCGTCGCGCCGAGCATGTCGGAGCTTACGGTCATGACCGACCTGAATGCCCTGCCGGCCGAAATATCCGGGTGCACGGTGAATATCTCTTCGGCCGCTGAGGCGATCGAGATGCACACGTCCATGATCGCGCCCAGGGCCGCGATCACGATCCCGGCAAGGGCGAGACCGCGCAGGTCAACCTCGACGTCGGAGGCGTAGAAGACTGTCATCATCTCGTTGGTGACAATGCCCGACAGGTGCATGATCCATCCCGAAAACAATGCGAGCGCGGCGGCGAGGATGACGCCAACGGACGCACCGAGAGCTGCCGCTATGGTCTTGCGCTTCAGGCCGAGTATTATGGGCACGCTGATGGCGATCGCGAAAAGCGCGGTTCCGACCGCGATGGGCAGGGGAGAATGCCCCTTGAGGGTAAGCGGGACCATGACATAGAAGATCAGGACAATGGTCGCGATAAGGGACAGTATTGAAAAGAATCCCCGCAGTCTGCCCACGAGCGCGATGCATGCGACAAGAAGGGCGCCGAGGATGATGATTCCGAATGAATTGTCAACGTCATAGATCGAGACCTGTTCGACCGCATCCGCGTCATCCATGGTCGAGATGCCTATGAAAACCGTGTCGCCTTCCTTGTAGAAAATGTCCCTGGGCATATCGTCTTCGCCGCGGTAAACGGCGATCCGTTCTTTTCCCTTGTCCTCTCCGTCAAGGACTCTCAGGTGTACCTTAACTTCGACCAGCGAAACGTATTCATGGCTGATTTTATTCCGTTCGATCCTCTCGACCTTCGCGCGCATGAAGCGACGCGGATCCGTGTACTTGCCGGATTCCCGGGCGTGAGCGGGAATGAATGACGCCGATATAAAAACCGACAGCGATGCGAAAGCCGTGAGAATGATGCGGGAATATCGTGGAATGTTCATGGTTGACAATACCTCGCAAGCATTAATACAGTCCGGGGATATAATGGCAAGCGGTTTACGGGGCGCCGGGCGGCGCCCCGGGGAATATCAATCGTCAAAGGCCATGCTCGTTTTCCAGACTTCCCATACCCTGCCCACGAGATCCGGGCCGGGCTTGAGCGTCGCTTTGCCGGGTTTCCAGCCCGAAGGAGTGGCCTCTGCGCCTTTGCTTGCGCGCACGAGCTGGAACGCCTGAACCTGCCGGAGCGATTCGGCCACGTTGCGCCCGACCGGCGGCGTGAGCACCTCGAATCCCTGTATGATGCCGTCAGGATCGATTATGAACCTGCCGCGCGTCTCGACCCCGGCGTCGGCGTCATAGATGCCGTACGCGGCGCCCACTTTTCCTCCGGCATCGGAAAGCATGGGGAAGGGGACGCCGCCTTTCACCATTTTGGACAATTCATTGTCGTTCCACATTTTATGCACGAAGACGCTGTCGATGCTCATCGAGAGGATGTTGACTCCGAGCTTCTGGAACTCGGGATATTTTTCGGCGACCGCCGAAATTTCGGTCGCTCAGACGAAGGTGAAATCCCCGGGATAGAAGCAGAGAAGCGTCCATTTGCCGAGATATTCCGAGAGCTTGACGTTAACGAATTTTCCCTGATAATAGGCGGGCGCCGAGAAATCAGGGGCTTTTTTTCCTACCTGGATCATGGCCTTTGGTTCCTCCTTTACGCTTGATTTTTCATCTGCTGCGGCGACGACCGGCTTTTCGCCGACCGGGCCGCCGGTGGGCCTGGCGCAACCGGGTTTGAATTCTTCAGGCATCGGAGCACCTCCTTGACATGAATTTCAGCCATTGACGGCATCTGATTGAAAAGATTATCCGTTTGTTATTGTATCATATAGTAGCTGTATAACAACAATAATCTGTGTACGTTATTTTATTTCTCTCTGGGATATGGCCAGGCCATGATCCCCCCTTCCATGACTTTCACGTTGGTCCAGCCCCTTCCCTCGAGCGCTCGGGCCGCCTCGTAACCCCGCAGGGAAATCTTGCAGTAGCAGATGATCTCGGCGTTCCTGTCGGCCGGAACTTCGGCGAGCCGTGCGCGCAGCGCGCCCAGGGGGATGAGCCGCTCGCCGATCCCGAGGCGCATCTGCTCGTATTCGTCGGGTCCGCGCACGTCGAGTATAAAGGGGTTCTCTCCCCTGTCGACCTTGGCCTTGACCTCACTGCACGAGATTCCCTTCATGAAGCCCCTGAGTTTGTTCTGCATGATATGGGCCGTCGCGATGGTATGGTCGATGGCCAGCGAAAAGGGCGGCGCATAGGGGAGGTCCGCGTTCACCATGTCTTCGACTGCGAGGCCGCCTTTTATGGCCATGGCCCAGATCGCGAGCTGCTTGCTCACGTCACCGGGGCCCACGCACTGCGCGCCCAGGATTTTACCTGATTTTTTGTCCACCACGAGCTTGGTCACGAGAAGCAGTCCCTGCATGAATCCAGGCTTGTCCGGGCTGGCGTTGATTACGGTTTCGATGTCGGTAAACCCGGCGGCCCTTGCGGATTTTTCAGACAGTCCCGTGGACCCTGCGTTGAAGTCAAAGACCTTGCACGCGCCGGTCTGTATGGTCCCCGGGAAGGCCGCGCTGTTGCCGCTCGCCGCGTTTTCGCCTGCGACGCGTCCCTGGAGGTTGGCCAGGTCTCCGAACGGCGCATGAACGTTTTTTCCAGTGATCAGATTGGTCGATTCAAGGCAGTCGCCCGCAGCATATATGTCGGGGTCTGATGTCTGCATGTACCGGTTGACGATGATGCCGCCGGTTGGGCCAATGTCCAGGCCCGCTTCTTTGCCGAGCCTGGCGTTGGGGCTCACGCCGATGGCGACCACCGCGAGCTCGCAGGGCAGCTCGATGCCGTTCTGGAGCTTCACGCCCGTGAGCTTTCCGTTTTCGCCAAGGAATTCGGCGATGCCGTTTTCGGTGATCACGTTGGCGTTCTTGCTGCGCACGTGGTTCTCAATGAGCTTCGCCAGCTCCCAGTCCAGAAAGGTGAGAAGCTGAGGAAGCATCTCGATCACCGTGATCTCTATGCCGGCAAGCTGCAGCGCCTCGCAGGTCTCGATGCCGATAAGCCCGCCGCCGATAATTACGGCCTTTTTGATCTGCTTGTCATCCCTGACCTTTCTCAGGTAATCCGCGTCCTGCATTGACTGCAGGGTCGTGATGCCCTTCAGGTCTGCGCCGGGGATGGGCGGCCTTTTGGGCACCGAGCCCGTGGTGATTATCAGCTTGTCATAGCCGAGTGTTTCCGTTTTTCCCGTTTTCAGGTCTTTGACGGTCACGGTCTTCGCCTTTCTGTCGATAGCGGTCGCCTCGGTTTCGGTGCGCGCCACGATGGCCTTGGCGTTCAGGTAGAATTTCGGGTCCCTGACCACGCCTGTCGGCGTGCACAGGAGCATGTTTCGGTCGTCGAAGAATCCCCCCACGTAATAGGGATACCCGCATGAAGCCATGGACAGGTCAG
>JAKLIV010000251.1 GCA_022709405.1 Spirochaetota bacterium | reverse complement strand
AGAAAGTTCTGGGCCGCGATAGAGCCCTGTCTGCCTGCGGAATGAGGAATATCGGCTGATCTATTGCCCCCTTAAAGTGGGGCAATAGATCAGTATAAGGGATTACTGCCTTTCCTTCTGCAGCTTCTTTTCTTTCTTAGCCAGCTTTTTTTCCTTGGTGGATTTCTGCGGCTTTTTCTTATCCTCTTTTTTTATGTCGCCTGATTTTGCCATAAAATCACCCCGAATGTAACAATTTTTGAACGAATAATACCTGTCACCTCCGAATTTGTCAAATAAAACTTTGGCTCTCCGCATCGTCCAAAAATTTTTCCAAAAAACCTTGACCGCACGTCAGTATTCATGCTATCTGAAGCGTAAGCGGGGCTTTCCCGCAAGTCCGAACGGCGGCAGTACGATGAACAATACTCTTCAATACCCCGGCAGGGATGAATGCCTTGCGATCATGAAACGGCATGGCATGCTCCCGAACATCATCGACCATTCGGTCCAGGTCATGAACGTCTCCCTCGCCATAATCGGCAGCCTGCGCGCCGGGGTATCGATCGACCGCAACCTTGTTGTGTCCGCCGCCCTGCTTCATGACATCACCAAGACGAAATCCATCCAGACCGGAGAACTGCGCCACGACCTCACCGGCGGGACCCTGCTGCGCTCCATGGGTTATCCCAGAATCGCCGAAATCATAGAGTCACACGTCGTGTTCGCCGGCTTCGACAGGGACGGCGCGCTCGAGGAGCGGGAGATAATCTACTACTCGGACAAAAGGGTCATGCACGACAGGATTGTGTCCATCGACGAGCGCGTCCATGATCTGGTCGAACGGTACGGCACGAACGAAAAGATCAAAAAGATGATCCTCGACAACAGGGAGTTTCTGGCGCGCATCGAGGAAAAGATCAGGTCGTTCATGACATGCGACATCGAAACGGCCCTTGCGAACGCGGGCCTTGTCCGGCCATGAAAAGCAATTACCTCATCCTCGACTGCTTCGTCGACGAACCTGCGTGCTTCGGGGTGCCGCCGTTTTTTTCTCCCTATCCGAGATACATTTACGGCGCCCTCGTCGACGGAGGGATCGAACCCGACCGGATCGCTTACCGGACCATTGACGGAATCAGGGCTTCGAATTACCGGATAGACGCTCCCGCTGACCGGGTGTTCCTGATCGGCGGTGCCGTGGTCCCGGGCAAATACCTCGGCGCCAGAATCGGCACCGCCGCCGAAATCGAAAAAATCATCGCCGCCAATAAAAACCTGCAATTCATCCTGGGAGGCATGATACGCTTCATGCTGCCCGAAATGCCAAACGCGACGCGCCTCTCCGGCGACATCGAAGCATACGCCCACGGGCTTGCCCGCGGAGAGCCCTCAGACCGGATGCGCTCCACGGCCGAGATCGCCCGCTGGGCCGCTCTCGGGGCGCCGGTCGTACAAAGTCACCCTGACCATCCGGTCCTGGTATGCGAAATCGAGACCTACCGGGGATGTCCCCGCACCATGCACTGCTCCTTCTGCTCCGAGGGGCTCATGCCTTTCACAGGGTTCAGGAAGATCCCCGACATCCTGAATGAGATCGATTCCCTTATCGGCTGCGGCATATCACGGTTCAGGCTGGGCAGGCAGGCCGATATTTTACAGTACGGTTCCGGTTTTACCGATTACCGGGGCGGTTTTCCCAGGCCCCAGCCCGGGCCCGTCAGCGAGCTTTTCGGCGAGCTGAAAAAAAGAAAGGTGTCCGGATCTATATCCCTGCTCAACATCGACAACGCGAACCCCGGGACCATCGCGAATTTTCCGGACGAGTCCGCCGAAATCCTCGGGATCATAACCCGGGCAGTCACCCCCGGCGACACCATGGCCCTGGGTGTGGAGTCGTTCGATGAAAAGGTCGTGGCGCTGAACGGCCTCAAGGTCGGCCCTGCAGGCGCAAGGACCGCAATCGAAATCATCAACAGCGCGGGAGCACGGCGCGTCGACGGCATACCGGTGCTGCTGCCGGGAATCAATCTCGTGCACGGGCTCAGGGGGGAGGATGAGGGCACATTCGAAAAAAACTACCGCTGCCTCATGGAAATTCTCGAAGCCGGCCTTCTGGTCAAGAGGATAAACATCCGCAAGGCGCTCCCCTTCCCCGGAACACCGCTGTGTGAGAATCCGCCTTCGCTCTCCCGGGCCGCGAAAAACAGGTTTGAATACTACCGGGACAGGATACGGCATGACGTGGACATCCCCATGCTGAAAAGAATCTACCCGGCGGGCACCGTTCTGCAGGACGTCCGCATGATCGAGCACAGGAGCGGATATTCACTCGGGAAGCAGGTGGCGAGCTACTCCATAACTGTCAAGGTCCCGGGCGCTCTGGAGCTGAACGGCTTTTGCGACCTTGTCGCGGTCGGGCACCAGGAACGCTCGCTTGTCGGCCTCGAGATTCCGGTCAGGATAAATACGATCGGGAAGAACGCCCTGGAAGCGATCCCCGGCATCAGTAAAAAGAGGGCCTCGGACATCGTTCTGGCGCGGCCGTTTTCGGACCACACCGCCGCGCTTGAAGCCCTGCGGGGAGTGGATGAGGGGATACTGAAGCACGTGCAGATTTAGGAGAGTGTGCCGATGCCCCAGGCATCAGCACAGGACTATCAGTATTTCTTTCTCTCTTTGTTATGGTTCAGCCTGTTCATGATGTACAGGGCCGCGTACGCCCCGAGAAATCCGGCGATCATGTTCACGCCCGCTCCCCGGGACATAAATTCGAGTATCTTGACAGTGATGTCATAGAATATCTTGTCAAGGATGAATCCGCCGATAAGGGCGCCGATCACCCCGACCACAAGGCCTCCGATATAACCGGCGAACAGGTCCCTGCGCTTGATGTGATAGAATATGGCGGCCACCAGAGCCCCCAGGGCGAGATAAATGGCGATCGCCTTGATCATCAGCAGAAAGCTTCTCAATTCTTCAGACATGGCAAACCTCGTAAGACAGAACAATATTTATTGTCGACCAACCGCGCGTTCTTGACCTGGTCCTGACGCAACGCTTCCGTCGATAAAATCCATCCATTCCGGTCCCGGTACAAGTAATATTTTCGGGACTAGAAAAAAATCTCCCCCTTCCCCTCCCTGACAATGACCGGATGCCCGCTCGTGAAATCGATTATGGTCGAGGGGTCAGACACCTTCGGGCCCGCATCGATCACCAGGTCCAGGTCATTGCGAAAGACCTTTTCAAGGTCTTTGGGCTCCACGATGTAATCCCCGGCCATGGTGTTCACGCTCGCCGACATTATTGGCCGGCCCAGGGTCCGCACCAGTTCCCTTGCGATATTGCAGTCGGGAATCCTCACCCCGATGGTCTTCTGGTGAGTTATCGCGATCTTCGGGACGAGCTTCGACGCGTGAAAGATGAAAGTGTACGGCCCGGGGATGGCCTTTTTCATGATCTTGTAGGCCTGGTCCGATATGTTCCTCACGTAATCATTGATGCCGATAAAATCGGCGAACACGAAACTCAGCGGCTTGTTTTTCCGTATGTTCTTGATCCGGTAAATTTTTTCAATGGCATGCTTGTCGCGGATATCGCAGCCGTATGCGTACACGGTATCGGTGGGATAGATTATCACCCCGCCCTCACCCACTATCTCGCAGGCCTTTTCGATCAGCCGCCGCTGCGGATTCTCTTCATTTATAACGAAAATCATACTTAATTATCGTACTATTTCATATCAGCGCCGACAAATATTTGCCTTAACGCCCTGCCGGACCGCCCTCCTCAAAAAAAAAGCTTTTGCGAGAGTGCATTCCGCAAAAGCCTTCAACCTGGTATATTAATCGTGGAGTGCGATTATCAATCATTAAGATGATCGGACACACATTAATTTTGGATTAATTTTTTTT
>JAKLIV010000250.1 GCA_022709405.1 Spirochaetota bacterium | reverse complement strand
GCCGATTTTGTTGACGACCTGGCCGAAGGTACGCAGGCCTTCGAAAATCTGCTCGATGTTCACGATGGCCTTGTTCAGCGCCATGAAGGATTTTTCCGTGCTTTCATTTGTTTTCTGCACGATCTGAGAGATGTTTTTCGTATTTTCTCCGGCCTGTTCGGCGAGTTTGCCGATTTCGTCCGCGACCACCGCGAACCCCTTGCCGTATTCGCCTGCACGGGCCGCCTCGATGCTTGCGTTCAAGCTGAGAAGATTGGTGCGGTCAGAAATATCGTTTATCAGGCCGGTGTAATCCAGCATGCGCCCGGCGTCCTCAGTAGCCGTTTTCATCAGCTGCATGGTGTCGTTTATCTTGATCTTCACGTCTTCGATATTCGTATCGAGCCTGTTCTTTACGGCCATCGCCGTAGTCATTTCTTTTTCTTCATCTTCTACTATAGAATGCAGCTTGTTTATGTTTTCGATGAGGATCTGGGTGCGCTTGTGCTGATATTCAATATTATTGAAGATGGATTCCCCTCCGGCGGATATTTCTTCAAGTGTGGATGATATTTCCTCGATGGTGGCGGCAGTCGTCTGGCTCTGCTCGGAAAAATTTTCTGCGGAGCCGGCCATCTCCCTGGCGGATATATTGAGCTCACCTGACATGTTCTGGATGTGCGATATGACGCTCTTGATTTTAATGAGCAGGTTGTTCATGCTTACGCTCATGCATCCAAGCTCGTCGGTCGTGATCATCGGCACGAAATCCGCGCCGAGTTCTCCCCGGGCGACGCTGTCAAGCGATGATTCCATGTCGGCGATTGTTTTTCTGAGCGATTTTGCGAAAAAGAACGCTGCGGTTACCGATGTTGCCACGATCAATGAGGTCATTGCCGTAAAATGAACGAACTGGTTCTCGATGCGGAGTATTTCCATGTTGCGAAGAGTAATGATCGTGATGAAGCTCGTCAGTGCCGGAAGCAGCACCGATATGAACATTGCAAGGATCTTGGGAAAAACGTTTATTGGTTTGTACTCGTTTTTTGTAATGATGACGCTGGACAGCCTTGGGTCCTCGAGATAGGGAGACAGGGATCCTTCGGTCTGGAACATGAAAAACAACGAGGTGATCGGCAGCACCATGAACATCCCTGACACAATAACCACAACCTGTACGGTCGTTAAATCAATGAACGGCAGTAAAAGCACAAGCGTGGTTATGATGCCGACAGGATATCTGATAAAGATGGATGTTCCCTCGCGTCGCGGATAGAGCAGCAGTTTGAGTTTGACATCATGGATTATCGATTCCTCGATATCATTATCGTTATTCAATACTTTGAATATTCCCCTGAGGTACAGCCATCTGGCGAGAAATCCGCCAACAAGGGTGACCCCTGAGCCTATTGCGGAAAAAGGGATGAACAGGTGAATTTCCTGAAAGTTTCCGGCAAGCATGATAAAATAAATCAGAAGCAGGACTGGCAGTCCGAATGCGAATAACTCAAGTGAGAGCGTCAGTTTTCCGATGGGATTCGTATGTTTTTTCAATGCTTACCTCAACAGGGGATTTTTACGATGATGCCGGCATTTCGCAGCAACACCCGCATGTTTGAATGAATAATGGTATTGAATACTATAATCAGATATTTAAAAATCGTAAATAGTATTATTCAAGCAATAAATTATCTTCGATATAAAAATTTTAATTATCATTGTTACTGCTTGACATATATTCGGTCTCGATTATATTAATTAAAGGTTAAGTGGCGATTTCATTATCAGCTCCTGGAGGATCGGATGAACCATAAGACAGTTTTTATTACCGGCGCGGCTTCGGGTATCGGAAAGGCCACAGCGAAACTGTTCGCTGCCAACGGCTGGTATGTGGGGCTCTATGACGTTAACAAGAAGGGGCTTCTCTCTTTGCAGAAAGAGATCGGAGACGGCAGGTGCTGCATCAAAGTGGCGGATGTTACCGACGTGAAAAGCATGATCGCCGCCATGAAGCATTTCGAATCGAATACGGGCGGGAGACTCAATGTGCTTTTCGCCTGCGCGGGTGTTCTCAGTATGGGATATCACGATGAGATTTCCATCAACAATCAACACTTCATGGTGGATGTAAACCTGAAGGGCATTTTGAATACCATACATGCAGGGTTTGACCTGCTGAAAAGGACGCCTGATTCGAAAATAATCATGATGTCCTCGGCCGCATCGCTTGCGGGGGTCGCGCATCTTGCTGTTTACTCGGCGACCAAGGCCGCTGTCAGCTCGCTTGCAGAGTCGCTCAACATGGAATTCGAACGGTATGGTATTCATGTATGCGATGTCCGCATTCCATATGCCAACACGCCGATGCTCCAGCAGGAGGTTCTTGCCGCGAGTGTCACAAAACTTGGGATAAGCATGGATCCTGAAGATGTCGCAAAAATTGTATTGAAAACGACTGAAAAAAATAAAATTCACAACGACGGCGGCTTGCTGTCTTTCCATATGCTGAAGAAGATGCCTGAATTTATAAGGTTACCCATCCTAAAACTTCTGTTTCTTCCCTCAAGGGGTAAAAAGTAAGAACTGCAATTTGTTATTGAACAGGGACCGTTCCGGCTTTTTTTTTGCGAGCGGTGACATGCTGCTTTTCCCGCCTCTTGCTCTTAAGAAGCGTGCAGGATTTCTTTTCTTATAGCTTTTCGGGGAATATCTCTGGAAAATGATAACGAAACGATGTGCGCCCGGATATTGAAATTTCAAAGAAAATTCTTTACAAAAATATCATGGGTAAACAGAGTCTCTGCAGGGTTAAAATTATGAACAGTGGAAAAATTGACAAGTCAGTATTCGGCGAAATCAGCTCATTCACCGTCGCATTCGCCGATGAGCCGATGCATAAATATACCACTTTCAGGACCGGGGGGCCTGCCGATATTCTCGTCTGTCCGCAGACACCGGAAGAGATCAAAATGGCGCTCGACCTTGCGACCGGCAGGGGAATCCCGTATATAGTCATCGGAGGCGGGTCGAACCTCCTGGTGTCCGATGCGGGCATACGGGGGATCGTGATTCGCATATGCGCAGATGATCCGGGCGGCTCAATCAGGGAAATTTCGGCAGGTATAATTCATGCCGGGGCATCGGTGAAGAAAAGCGATTTCATCGATTTCTGCCTTGAACGCGGCTACGGTGGTATACAGTTCATGGCCGGCATCCCCGGGGTCCTCGGGGGAGGGATTGTGATGAACGCCGGAACAACCATGGGCAGTTTCGTATCTATTATCAAGGATGTCGAATATATTACCTGGGACGGCAGGCTGGTTTCGATGCCGGTGACCGGAGATATGGCTTCATACCGAAAATTTAATCTTCCCGAAGGTGCAGTCATCGCAGGAGGGACATTTACACTTCCGATGAGCGACGACCCCGCCTCGGTCAGGGCTGAAATCGAAGCCATCAAACGCGACAGGGAATCCAAGCATCCACTCGAATATCCTTCGGCCGGCTCGGTTTTCAAGAACCCGCCCGGGCATTCATCATGGCAGCTTATCCAGGAGGCTGGCCTCAAGGGTAAACGGCTCGGTGGCGCCATGATCTCCGAAAAACACACAAATTTCATCATCAACGTCGATAATGCGACATCGCAGGACATCCGCGATCTCATTGAACTCACGAAGGAGGAGGTCTACCGAAAAGTTGGTGTCGAGCTCGAAGCCGAAATCAGGATGATCGGTGATTTCAGGTGACGGTGGACCCGGATAAAAAGCTCGATGATTGCGTTTTCTGCGCCCTGGACCTTGAAACCACCGGGATAAATCCGCTCACGCACCGGATAGTCGAGGTCGGGATGGTCCGCTTTACGCTGAAAGAGATCATTGAAACCTATGAACAGCTCGTCGATCCCGGAATGCCCATCCCGCCGGATGTGATACGAATCCACGGCATTACCGATGAAATGGTCGCCGGGGCTCCTCG
>JAKLIV010000025.1 GCA_022709405.1 Spirochaetota bacterium | reverse complement strand
TCTCTGTAGGATTCCCATGTCCTGTCATCGAAGCTCGTGAAATAGGGGAAATAGTGGAACAGGGGCCAGATCGTCTTGTTGGAGAAACCGTTGTAGTACAGTTCGAGCTCATCTTGGTTCAGTCTCACCGGGTATGAATCGAAATTTTTGACAAGGTGGCTGTCAATGGTTTTCATCATTTTCGGGGAGACTGACCCGTCTGCGATCCCGCTGAAACCCACCCAGACGCAGGGATATGTTTTCGATAGTGAAGACATTCCGGTTGCCAGACCACCGACGCTCGGCTTGAAGTCTAAATCGCCGCTTTTCGTCTGGTCTACGGTGACGGGCAGGCGGTTGGATATTAATATGAGTTTTGGCATTTCTATTTTACGGTCCTCGTTATAATCTTGTTTTTGCCGGATTTTTTTGCATCGTACATGCAGCCGTCGGCGATGCGCATCATTTCTCTTGGGGTATCGGGAATATTGTAAAACGTCACGACACCGAAACTGAAAGTGACCGGCCACATGTTTCCCTGCATCGCGAGAAGAAGCGCATCTTTCAATTTATTTACTATGGCTCTTGCCTGTTTCTGACCTGTTTCAACAAAAACCATCGCGAATTCATCGCCCCCCAGCCGTGCGATCATGTCCGAGGCCCTCATCGAATCCCTGATGACGCGGGAAACCGTTTTCAGCAGTTTATCTCCCTCCTGATGCCCGATCGTATCGTTTACAAGTTTGAAATCGTCGACATCCATGTATGCCATCGTCATCGGATGGTTATAACGCCTGCTACGCTGTATCTCAAGCATCAGCGATTCCTCAAAATAGCGTCGGTTCGGTATCTTCGTTAAAAAGTCGACGCGGGCGTTTTCCCGTTCGGATTTGAAATAATGCAGTACCATTACGATGATTATGAAAAATCCGAACCTGACCGTTGAATTCCAGAAAAGGATTGCCAATGGAATCTGATGATACTTTGAAACTACAGCCGCGAAAAGCCAGAAAAACGTGCTCAGTATCGAAAACAGAATACCGCTTTTAAATCCGGCATGCCAGGTGACAAGGACGACCGGCAGCACGTAGAATATTGAAAAACTGATGCGATAGTCTATCAGCAGATCGATTGACCCCATGAGGATCACAAGAAACAGACCTGCCGTCAATGCTTGGTTCTTTGATTTTATTTGAAACGCTTTTATTTTGCAAATATGCATATCTATAATTCTAATACTATTTCCTGATATGCCAAGAAAAAATTATCCAGTAAATATTATCAGATTTTTTGAAGATGTATCGCTGCTTGCGAGGAGATAAATGACATCGCCGTTTTCAAGCCTGAATCCGTCATAATAAATGTAACAGCTTCTTGATTTCCTCACGGCGAACAGGATGAACGCGTTGTCCGGAACCGGGTATTCTCCGGGTTTGTTTTTCAAGAAGGCCGGGTTCTTCACGGTTATGTCCGTGATGACCGGGATTTTCCTGGAAAAGTAATCCCTGATCGCATCGAAAAACGAGGTTGATTTCTTCGCCTGCAGGTCCACGCAGGCGGTTTTGATCCCCTCCGACTGTATGACTTCGGAGAGTTCCTGGTTCGCCTTTTCAGTCAATATGACGTACTGGTTCGGTATGCCGAAATTTTTTTTCATGAACCGGCAGAAGAGGACGTTTATTTCGTTGTTCGGCGAGGCCGCGATGACCGATGAATAACGGTCGACATCGATCCCCTCGAACGTGTCCGGCGCCAGGCCGTTCCCATGAACGTACTGGAAGCCGTCCTTTTCGGCGAGCCTGCAGGCGGATTCGTTCGAGTCGATGAAGAGCACGTCGTTGCGGTATTCCCTCCAGCGCAGAGCGAGCCCGATGGTCACCGGATTTATTCCCAGTATGATGATGTCCCGGTCTCCCTGGACCAGAATATCCAGCTTTTTCGCTACCAGGCCCGCGCTCATTCCCTGAAGTACGACCGTGGCCGATATGAGCATGAAGACCAGAATCTCGATCGTGTCGGCGTTTCCCATGCCGGCTGATTGCAGCTTCATGGCCGCGATTGACGCGACCGAAAGGGCTATTATGCCGCGCGGGCCGACCCATCCCATGAAGAGCCGCTCCCTGAACGAAAAAAGCCCGCCCGACGTGCTGGCGAACACCGCCGGGAAGCGGGCCGCAATGATGATCAGCACCACGAGCGATCCGGGAGCCAGGTAATCCGGCAGCTTCGTGATGTTGAAATCGGCCGACAGCAGGATGAAAAGAAACGAGATGACGATCTTGGTGATCTTCTCCTTGAAGGACAGCAGTTTTTCCTTTTCGCGGTATTTGATCGATCCGAGAACAAGGCCGAATACCGCGACCGCCATGAGTCCCGATTCGGGGGACAGCATTTCGGAGACGCCAAAAGCGCAGAAGACGGTTCCCAGCGTGAGAATGCTGCGGCTCCCCATAGGAACCAGCGTCGTTTTCGTGAACGCCAGTTTCACCCCTATGCCGAACGCGACGCCGGTTGTGGCGCCGATGAACAATGACAGGACGAAGTCCAGGATCGTGAGGCCCGGGACCTTCTGTGAAACGAAGAATTCGATTACCGCGATGGCGAGAACCGCCCCCACCGCATCGATGATGACCGACTCGCCGTTGAGAAAAGTTTTCACGTGGCCGCGCAGCGGCAGGTGCTGAATTATGGGCTTGATCACCGTGGGGCCGGTGACGATCGTCAGCGATGCGAAAACCAGGGCGATGTCCGCCGGGAGCCCGACTATGTGGCGCGCCGCCAGCCAGCTCAGGGGCATGGTGACGGCGATGGTGATGAGTATCTGCCTGAAAAGGTGCAGGCTTACCGACATCATTTTGGAAATGTCGAGCGACAGGCCGCCTTCGAAAAGAATAATTGATACGAAAACGGTGATCAGTACGTTCAGTCCCTCTCCAAGGGATTGCGGATTGATAAGGCCGAGTCCGTACGGGCCGAGCAGTATGCCGCATATGAAATAAACGATGATGACCGGAAATTTCAGCCTTTCGGAGACCGCGATTCCGATCGATCCCGCAATCAGGGTGATGATGACGGTGTTTATAAGCACATTGTCCATATTTTTTCGGGCTTTACGGTATGCTGCAATCAGTATTGGGCGCCGGCTGCTGTTATGGTGCAGCCATTATGATATGTTCACCGGTCGTGTGTGTTTTTTCAAGCAAAAAAGGCGGGTCGGGGCGGCTGATGATTATCATCCTTCTCTAAAGTAAAAATTGCTTGACCTCTTCGTGTGTTGATATATATTACCGAACGGCTGGACGGTTAACGAACGTACATATATAAATCCCGGCCGATTGTCCCTTTCCTGGTTCACATCCGTCGCGCCGAAGGGCGACGGGTCGATTTCATCTCATCCCGGTCAAAGTCCTTTTCAAAGGGAGGCTTCTCAATGAAAAATTTTCATGAAATAATGAAGACGTTTGTCCTGTGCGCCGTTTTCGGCCTGTTTGTCGCATGCGACTATGCCGGCGGCCCGGACAGCGGTATGGCCGGAGTCGGCCCGACCGGCGCCCTGAGCGATGAAGGGACATGGCCGCCCGCCGGTTTCACCGAAACAAAGGCCGACATGCACCTCGCGTTCCCGGACACTGCAGCCACCGCTGTGACCGTGTACGCTCCGCTGCCGGATTCTTTTCCCGAACATCCGGCCGAATGCGACAATCTGCGGTTTTTGCGCGTCAGGCATGCCGACGGCCCGGATAATCCGTCCGATGCCGACAGGATTCTCATCGCGCAGCCCGGCGTGCTCGAAGGGGCCTCGGCGTTCTACAACGTGGCGGGCAACCTCGTCACGCGGGCGTACGGGGAGAGGGGGAAATACATCGAGTTCTGGGCGATCGATCGCAGGTCAAATGCGCTCGAGGACCTGAACGGCCTGGAGCTTGCGAGATCGACCGGGGACCCGCACGATTTTATCGATTATTATTACCGTGATAAAGCATATAATGGAAAACGGTTTGAAGGATTTCTGAACGCCTACACCGACGCTGACTGGCTCGCGGAGATGGGGATGGACCGGACCCTCCGGGACTGGAACGAGATCATCAGCCGCGGCATACCCGACCAGGCGGTCAGGCAGGAGAAGGTCTATCTCGGCGGGCACTCGCTGGGAGGGTTCATCACCGGCGCATACGCATGCTGGGATTTCGACGGCGATCCGGACACGACCGGTGATGCCGGCTACAACCAGTGCGCAGGATATTTCGGACTGGACACCACGGTGACTTCCGGCACGCTGGTGGGCACGATGTCCGGTTCATCGGTAGATCTGGGATCGCTGCTGGGCGACATCCCGGAAAACGCTGTTGCGCTGATGCGGGCCGGTTACCTGATGCGTTTCGTTTCGCTGCCCGGGATCATCGATCCCGAAGTCATGACCCTGCTCACCGGAATCGGCGCGGCGGCGCACCTGTGGCCCGATGATGAATCGGATTCGGTCGCTTACATGCCCAAAACATTCACCACCGACCTTTCGTACCGCGTCTATCACTCGCGCAACCTGTGCGATTTTCTCGGCGCGACCGCGTCGCTCAGGAACATCAGGTATACCAACGAGGCGCTGTTCGGCGTATTCATGGACGACAACGCGATGCCCATATCGATCATCAGGTCGAGCGCAGGATTCTTCGACGGCGGCAGGCTGGCGGACAAGAATTTCCCGCTGTCCGAAGCGCAGGCCGAAGCCCTCGCCGAGGCCCCCGGGCTCGAGTTCATGACCGGATTTTTCGGGGGCGGCAAGCTCGCGATAGCGGTGGATGACGGAACCTCGAACGCCGAGGGGCCGCTCTACGGCTGGCTGAACTACGACGAGATCGATGACGCATCGGTCCCGCTCGCCAGGGACGGGGAGCCTTACACGACCGCGGCGTCGGAAGTTACCGACATGCGCGACCTGTCTTTTTCGGTGGGGGCGCTTCCGATGAATTTCGTGGAGGCGTATTTCCCGATGAGGCTCGCGATCGAATCGATGCTCGGCACGGACGGGATCGTGCATGCCGACGGTGTGGAGCGGCATCCGGTCCTCGACATTGTTGCGGGCGACGGCCCGAACCTTGCCGGAGAGAACATGCGTCCCGGCACGCCCGTGATACCGGGGTACGACCATCTCGACGTGCTCACCGCGGCCCCGGTCCAGAACGACGGGGAGCCCGAGAAGGTGACCGAGAACCTGCTGGATTTCATTTTTGAGAACTAGGCGGATGGATATTGACAGGGGGAGAGCCCCCTGTCAACCCCCGCAAAAAAGTCTTTGTTCATCAACAATCATCAGGCGCTGTTGAAAACCGGGATTACTTTCCCGGTTTTTTGCTGATGGATTGATTTTCTCGTCTGGTATGATATACTGTTCATAAGGAAAGCAATCGAAGGTTATAATCCTGTGGACGGCATTAAAAAGAGAATCCTTCTCGTTGAAGATGAATTCCTCGTGGCCATCTTGGAACAGAAGGATTTGGAAAAGAAAGGATACCTTGTCCAACATGTCGGCAGCGGTGAAGAAGCGGTTAAAGCCATTCTTGACGCCGCCATCCATGTCGACTTGATACTCATGGATATCGATCTTGGCCCCGGGATTGACGGAACGCAGGCGGCGGAACGGATACTGGAGCATAAAGACATCCCCGTAGTTTTTTTATCATCTCATACCGAGCCCGAGGTAGTTGAAAAAACCGAAAAGATCACATCGTACGGATACGTGGTAAAGAATACGGGCGTCACGGTGCTGGACGCGTCGATCAAGATGGCGCTGAAGCTCTTCGAGGCGAGGATGGAGCGCGGGCGGGCCGAGGATGATCTGCGGGAGAGCGAGGAACGGAAACTCTCGGATATCATTCAGTTTTTGCCGGATGCAGCACTCGCAATTGACCGGAACAAGCGTGTTATCGTCTGGAACAGGGCTATCGAGGAGATGACTGGCATTCCGGCAGCTGAAATGATCGGTCAGGGGGATTATGCTTACTCCGTTCCCTTCTATGGCTTGCGAAGGCCTCAGCTTATGGATCATATTTTCGATGATTCGGCTGAAATCGCCGCCAGGTATCCCGCGGTAACCCGCCAGGGAGACGCGCTGATGGCCGAAGTGTTCTGTAATGCGCTTTATTCCGGCAGGGGCGCATGGGTCTTTGCCAAGGCTTCTCCCCTGTATGATATGTCGGGGCAGATCATTGGCTCCATCGAGATTATCCGTGACATAACCGAGCGAAGGCGGACAATGGACGCTCTTCGGATGACTCAGTTCGCCACTGATTGTGCATCCGATGCGATATACTGGGTCGGGCAGGACGGCCAATTCCACTATGTAAACGAGGCGGCGTGTCATTATCTGGGATATGCCCGGGATGAGTTGCTCGGCATGAAGGTTTATGATATTGATCCTGATTATACCCGGGATGTCTATTCCAACCACTGGCGTGAACTTAAAGAGAAAGGAAAATTACTTATTGAAACCCGTCATCGGGCCAAGGATGGTCATATCGTACCGGTCGAAATAAGCGTCTATTACTTCGCTCATGATGATAAAGAATACAATATCGCTTTTGCCCGTGAAATCACCGCACGCAAAAAGGTGGAGGAGGCGCTGCGCGAGAGCGAGGTGAAGTTTCGCACTTTGCATCAAAGCATGATGGATGCTTTTGTTAACGTTGAAATGGATGGCAGAATCATTGATTGCAATGAAATTTATCTGAATATGCTGGGCTATACGCGGGAAGAGGTCGGCAAGCTCACTTATCAGGATTTTACACCGGAAAAATGGCATGCGTTCGAGGCCGCCATTATCCAAGAGCAGGTACTGCCGAAAGGATATTCAGACATCTATGAAAAAGAATACCAAAGAAAAGACGGGACGGTTTTTCCGGTAGAACTGCGCATCACGCTAATACGAGATACTGACGGTTCGCCTGTAAGTATGTGGGCCATTGTCCGCGACATCACCGGGCGCAAGCAGTCTGAAAAGGCCCTGCGGCAAAGCGAAGCGCTGTTTCGGAATTTATTTCAAAAGCACACTGCGGTGAAACTGCTCATAGACCCGGACAGCGGCCATATCGAGGATGCCAACATGGCAGCCGAAGCATTCTACGGCTGGTCGCGGGAAGAACTGCGCCGGATGAATATTTCTGAAATCAACACGCTATCGCCCGAGCAGGTGAAGGCCGAGATGGAAAAGGTGAGGGCGGAGAAAAGGACCTATTTCGAATTCAAACATCGGCGGGCGGACGGATCGATCAGGGACGTCGCCGTATTCAGTTCAAAAACGGAATACGAGGGAAAAGACCTGCTGCACTCGATCATCCATGATATCACCGAACGCAAGCGGGCCGAGATGATGCTAAAGGCGAGCGAAACCCGCTTCAGGATGATTTATGAATATGCTCCCGTAATGATCGACTGTTTCGATTCAGAGGGCCGCTGCGTATTGTGGAACAGGGCCTGCGAACAAACATTCGGCTGGAGCATCGACGAGATAAACTCCTCTCCGGAACCGCTCGCGCTTTTCTATCCTGATCCCGATGTGCGGCGCGAGGTTGTAACAACGGTGGTTACTTCGCCGAATCCTGAATTCAGGGAATGGCATCCTCAGACCAGGGACGGGAGAAAACTTGATTGTATGTGGGCTAATTATATGCTCGACGACGGGCTTGTAATGAACATAGGCTACGACATCACCGAGCGCAAGCGTGTGGAAGAAGAAGTACAGAAGCAACTATCCGAAAAGGAGATTCTGCTCAAGGAAATCCATCATCGTGTCAAAAACAACATTGCGAATATCGAGTGTCTTTTATCGATGCACGCAGATTCACATTCCAATCCTGAAGTTCGATCGGCATTGCAGGACGCCATTTCACGCATTCAAAGCATGCGGGTTCTTTATGACAACCTGCTGATAGGCAGGGATTATCATGAAGTCAATCTGTTAAACTACGCGGAAAGCCTGATCGATTCGATTGCCTCGGTGTTTCGCGAGGGCGGTAAAATAACCATTGAAAAAAAGATTGCCGATTTTACGCTTCCTGCGAAAAAAGCTATTTCGGTCGGCATCATCATCAACGAGTTGCTGACGAATGCATTCAAATATGCGTTCAAAGGCCGTGAGAACGGCCTGGTGTCGATTAATCTTGAAAAAAAGGGGAATACCGCGACCCTCACCGTTCATGACAACGGCATCGGTATTGATGAAAAAATACAATCAAACAGGTCTTCCGGGCTTGGAATGATGCTGGTAAAGATGCTGACCGAACAATTAAACGGTACATGCAGCATCCGGAATGATAATGGAACGAAAAGCGTTATTCGATTTGAGGCATAATGTTTCAACATTCCCTCTGTTGAACAAAGCCCGTTCTTTATCTCACGACCTTCATCTCTCCGTTGATTTTTCCGATATACACGGGCATCTCCATGATCCCGCCGTCAGGAAGTACGATCCTGATGAGTTCGTTTGTACCCTGGACTACGCGCCATATGCAGCCTGAGGGGCCTTCCTTGATAAGTTTCAATTTCACCGTATCGAGCTTTTCGACCTTTCCTTTCAATATCTCGTCTGTAAGCATCGATTTGAATTCGCCGGCTGATCCGCTGGATGAAAAGGCAGTATCATAGTCTTCGAGCTTGACCGAGAACTCCCTGATGATCGCGTTCGCGTCCTTTTTGGCAAACAGGCCGTGAATCTTTACCGCGTAAGCGATGATTTCCTTTTCGTCTGCAGCCTGCGTTTTTGCAAGGTGGCTGCTGAAATTCAGGGCTGATTTGAATTTTTTCGTCACTGTAACCGTTTTTCCCGCTTTGAAATCCGCATCTGTTTTTTCGATGGAAAATACGTTTCCCTTGCCCATTGTGTCGACGATATCCCCTGCCGACATTTTTGAAAGGCCGACCGAGAACGAACACGGCTGCTCTCCGTCGGATTTTTTCACGTCGGCGCTTATCTCGTTTTCACCTGTGAGCCAGACATTCAGCGAGGCGCTGCCCGACCCTGACTGCCCGTCCAGTTCGGCGATCGTAAATCCGTTTATCGATACGGTCCCTGCGACATTGTCGGCGTTGTAGATGAGCTGGTAGAATACGGGCTTGTCGCCGCCGGCCGTCAGAACTGAAATGAGCGAGAGGCAATAAGCGATTGCGTATAAAGTCTTTTTCTTCATGGCGAACCTCGCATTTTCGGTTTATCAGAATTGTTGCATGGGAGATGATGTAAGTATATTCCTGCAGGGAATAAAAGCAATACAATAAATTATCGAAGATATTTCCTTGACAAAAACCGGTTGAGGCGAAATTCTGTGTGGCCCCGGGTATTAAAGAAGCGCTCGTCAGCCCGCGCGGATTCATGACTGCAATGAACATCGAAAACTACATACAAAAGCATGCCGGAGAGGGCGGCGTTCTGGAAATGATATCCATGGCGTTGCCCATGATCGTATCCACCGCATGCGATGGGCTCATGATCTTCACCGACCGCTATTTTCTCGCGGGACTTGGCCCGGAGTACATGAACGCCGCAATGGGGGGCGGCGTCATTGTCCAGACGATGATGTTTTTTTTCATCGGTCTTACCGGCTACTCAAACGCGCTCGCGGCCCAGTATCTCGGCTCGGGCCGCAGGCATATGAGCCCCGTGGCTGCGTTTCAGGCCATGCTCATCGTGATCGCGGCATCGCCCATACTTGTCGCGTGCGGGCCGCCTGTTGCGGCCCTGATCGGCGGCATGGACATCCCCGCCGAACAGAAAGCGCCTCAGATAGCGTACTTCAACATCCTGGTGTACGGCATCGCCATCGGCCTGCTGCGCAACTGCCTGAGCTGTTATTTTTCCGGCATCGGCAGGACCCGGGCGGTCATGGCCGCAACGATCTCGGCGCTTCTGGTCAATGTTGGCCTTGATTACGTGCTGATTTTCGGCCGGTTCGGGTTCCCCCGCATGGGGATAGAAGGGGCGGCGATCGCCACCCTGTCCGGCGGGGCGAGCGCTCTTCTGGTGCTTGCGTGCCTGTATCTCGCAAAGCGCAACAGAAGGGAATTCTCGGTCATGAAGTCTTTCCGCTTCGACCGGGAAGCGATGATGAAGCTGCTGCGGTTCGGGTATCCCGCCGGCATCGAGCTTTTTCTGAATTTCCTCGCCTTTTCGGCGATGATATTAATTTTTCATACCAGGGGAAGCGTGGTCGCCACCGCCAGCACCATCATGTTCAACTGGGACATGGTCTCCTTCATCCCCCTGCTCGGCATCGAGATCGCGGTAACGAGCCTTGTGGGCCGATACATGGGCGCCGGCAGGCCCGATATCGCTCACCGCGCGGCCATGTCCGCCATCAAGACCGGTATCTTCTATTCGGCCCTGATTTTCGTCTTGTTCGTGTTTATCCCCGGCCGCCTTGTGCTGGTGTTCAGCCCTGAGGGGGGAGGGGATGTTTTTACGCAGGCTTACCCCATGGCCGTGACCATGATACGAATCGCGTCACTCTATGTGCTTGCAGAGGCGGTGATGATCGCCCTGATCGGGGCCCTGCGCGGAGCCGGGGACACCTTCTTCACCATGATGATGTCGGTGGTGGCGCACTGGACTTTCGTGCCGGTGCTGTACGTGGTGCTGCATGTGCTGGATTATTCGGCGATCACGGGCTGGTCGCTCCTTGTCTCGCTGTTTCTGATATTCTGTCTCGCGCTGGTCGTCCGCTACCGGGGGGGCAAGTGGAGGGATATCAGGGTCGTCGAAGTGGGGGATTTTTCTTAGATGGGTTCATTTTTCTGCGCTTTCTTTCCTGTTCTCCAGCTCAAGGGCCATACGATGATATTTTTCCGCCGCGAGGTCGTCCCCGATGCTGCGGTACAGGTCCGATAAAATAAAGCACGGGTGCGGATTCAACGGGTCCAGTTCGCGGGCAGTCTCAAGATGGGCCGCGGCCCTGTCGAGGCAGTACTTCTTTTTCTTTCCCGGGATCGTGCTGGTCAGGAAGAGATGCCCGAGGCGGATATGGGCCATCGTCTCATCAGGCTTGACGAAGATAAGCCGCTCGAGTGCGCCCACTGCCGCGCCGAATTTCCCCATGGTCCGGTTATTTTCGTACACGCCCATATAGGCCTCGATCGTGGCCGGGGCCGCCTCGATCGCCTTCTCGTAGAACGAATTCGCCGCAACGAGGTCGCCCTTCTTCTCCTCTTCGCGGGCCGTTTTCATGAAGGGGGCGGCCCTGTTCTTTCCGGCGTTGTAGCTCCTGAGGAAATATTCGCGCGCCAGTTCCCTTTTGCCCTGCCTGACATAGTAGCGCACGAGGTCGCTGTTACCGCGCACATGGACCGGGTCGATCTCAACCGCCCGCATGAAGTGTTTGAGGGCCAGCTCCCTCTCGGCATGGAACTCGTACAGCTCCCCGACCTTGCAGTGAAGGTCAGGGCGGTCCTCCTTTATTTTCAGGCTCAACCGGTACCATTCGAGCGCCTTCATCCTCCTGTTCATGATCACATGGATGTCGCCCAGCAGTTCGGCCGCCTCCCATGCTTCCGGGTTTTTACGCAGCGCCTTTTCAAGGTTGATCGACGCTTCGCCGTATATCTCGCCCCTGAACTGGAGACGGCCTTTTTCGTAATAGTAGTCCCATGGATGGTCAGCGAGTCTTTCTCCGGCGTGGCTATCTATCGTAAAAAAATATGCCGAAAAAAATATCGCGAAATAAATTATTGACAATTTTCTCATATGTATTAAACGTGTTTCATTCTAAGTGGTCAGGTAGCTCAGTCGGTAGAGCAGAGGACTGAAAATCCTCGTGTCGGCGGTTCGATTCCGTCCCTGACCAAATTTGTTCATCCTTCTTCGACGAATAGTATAATCCGAATCCGCCATCCATATAGTTTCAACTTTACCTCTTGACAAATTAATAGTGGCTCATTATCTGGATACTGTTGTCAACTCCTATTATCCATTAATGAGGTGCCGCCATGATCGACCCCCGAATAATCCGTGAAGACCTTGCAGGTATAAAGGAAATGCTCCTCAAGCGGAACATGGCGGGTGTCGTCGACATCGCAGAGCTCGAGGCCGTCGACCGCGAGCGCAGGGAGATCATCACCCGGACCGACGAGCTAAGGGAGAAAAGAAACTCCCTGTCCAAGGAAGTCGGGAAGATCAAGTCGCAGGGCGGGGACGCATCGCAGATAATGAAGGAGGTGCAGGGGATCGGCGATACCATCAAGGAGCTGGCCGACCGGTCGAATGTCCTCAACGAACGGTTCAACGAGATGCACCTCTCCATCCCGAACATGCTCGATAAATCAGTGCCCGACGGCAAGGGAGAACAGGACAATGTCGTTGTGCGCACCTGGGGCGAGAAGCCGAAATTTCCCTTCGCCCCGAAGGCCCATTTCGACCTGGGCGCCGATGCCGGCATCCTCGACTTCGAGCGCGGAGTCAAGATCGCGGGAGCGCGTTTTTACGTGTACCGCGGGCTGGCGGCCAGGCTCGAGCGCGCCATCATCAACTTCATGCTCGACCTGCACACGACCGAGCACGGCTACACCGAGATATTCGGCCCTTACATCGTGAACGACGAAAGCATGATCGGCACCGGCCAGTACCCCAAGTTCATGGACGAGTACTACCGCATCGAGCGCGACGGCCTTTCACTCATCCCCACCGCGGAAGTGACGCTCACCAACCTGTACCGCGACGAGATACTCGAAGGCGAAAACATGCCGGTGTACGTGACCATGCAGTCGGCCTGTTTCAGGCGCGAGGCCGGGGCTGCCGGCCGCGACACCAGGGGCCTCGTGCGCGTGCACCAGTTCCAGAAGGTTGAGCTCGTGAAATTCGTCGATCCCGAGACGTCGTTTGACGAGCTCGAGAAGCTCGTGGCCAACGCCGAGGAAGTGCTGAAGAGGCTCAACCTGCATTACCGCGTGGTTCTCCTGTGCAGCGCCGACACTTCGGCGTCGTCAGCCAAGACATACGACATCGAGGTGTGGATGCCCGGGCTCGACCGCTACATGGAGATATCGTCCTGCTCGAATTTCGTCGATTACCAGGCGCGCAGGGCGAAGATACGCTACCGCAAGAGCAAGGGCGACAAGGCCGCCTACCTGCACACCCTGAACGGATCGGGCCTCGCTGCCGGCAGGACCCTTGCGGCCGTAATGGAGAACTACCAGAAGGATGACGGCTCCATCGGCATACCCGACGCGCTCAAGCCGTACCTCAAGTAGATGGCGGCCCTGGCCGTATCCCCCGAACGTCCCGACTGGGTGGCCCTGCGCCAGTGCCTGGCGGTCTCGCTTGCATGCCTGAAACCGGTCGTGATAACCGGAGGCGCCGGATTTCTGGAAAATAATCCAAAATACACCCCTGTTTATGAAGATATCAGGACCGCCTGCCTGGCGCTCGGCGCAGGTTCGCTTGACATTTCGGGCGGCGACATTTTGTTCGAGCCTGCAGCTCCACGGACCGGGACGTTTTTTCTTGAAACGGGGCCTTTCTCATCAGCTGTCGAGGTGCTGCTGTTCCTGCTCCCGGCTCTTTTCAAAAACGACTTCCGCACCGTGGTCAATTTTCGCGGCGTGACGCATTCGCCGCATTCGTATCCGACCGCGTTCATCAAGGAGACGCTGCTTCCGACGCTCGAAAAATCCGGCCTGTACGCGAGCCTGACCCTCGGCCGTTTCGGGTTCTACGGCTCGGGCGGGGGGATGATGGAGGCGCGCGCCTATCCGGCGGAGCAGAAGGCCTGCGATGCGGGCGCGCTTTTTTCGGGCGCGCGGTCGGTCGAGGGGGTGCGGGTGTTCATCGCGCGGGCAAGCGTCGACCTCGCGCGCCGTGAGGTCGAGACGATAAGGGAGGGCCTGGGACTGCCCGAGGGAAAAGTCTCGATACTTGAAATACGCGATGCAGACGGATTCGGCAACACTGCGCTCGCCTATGTCAGGTGCGGCGACGACATGATGGTCCTTCACCGGGACATGGAGATGTACGACTGGCGCGGGGATTTCATCTTCGAGGCCGACATGCTGGCCTCGTCGATATCGGCGTTCATGCGCGGGGTCGGAGATTTTCTTTCAGGCGGCCCGGCGCCCGTTTCTCTCACACGGGAGCTTGTCCCCTTCAGGTGCGCATGCCTGCCCGGATTGGCTTACACCGGGTACGATGAATCCCTTTTAAGGGAATCTCTTCGGCTGTCGGATTTAATCTCCGGGTCCTGATGCGGACCCGCTTATTCATCGAGGTCAAGCGCCCTGTCGAGCTCTTTCATCTTCACGTTGTCGGTCAGCGAGTCTTCGTTTTTTATGATCCTGAAATGGCGGGTCGTCCCGGTGATGTCGAGAAGTCCCTGGATGGTTTCATTGGCGTTCATGAGATACATCGATATCTTGCGCTCGCTGAGCGCCTGCATGAGCTTGACGAAAAAAGCCAGCGCCGAGCTGTTGATGAACGGCACGCGCGCCAGGTTGAGGATGACGCTGGGATATTCGCCCGTCGCGTTTTCCTTGACGTAATCCTCGATCATGCGGGAATCGTCGAACGAAATCTCGCCTTCGATATCGAAAATATCGTATCCGTATTTTGTTCTCTTGGAAATATGTATGCTCGACATTGTTTTCCTCTTCTTTAATCGTCGAAGCTGATATTTATGACCCTGCCGTTGCCCAGGATGACCGACCGGATGATATTCCTTTTTTCCAGTGCGACCGTCAGTCCGTTTTCCCTGCCGGGCATCTCCCTGCCGGCCGGAGCTTTTTTTCTGGCTCGTTTTATATGGTCGCACAACGCTACGGTATGGATGTCATGGATACCGCTGCTTTCATTATAATCCTTTACGATTAAAATTGGAAGCAGAGAAAATTCAGCGCTGGTTTTTTTTGTCACAGGGTTTTTTCTTATGCGCAGGTTGACCACCACCGATTCATCGCTTGTGATGAGGAATTCTGTCCCGCTTTTTTTTGCGTCGATCGAATAGCTCGAGAGGAAGTTTCCCAGGCTGTAAAAAATCCTGCATTGCCTTCCATCGGCAGCCGTGTACGGCTCGGACGGCTGGAGCATGTGGGGATGATGGCCTATGATGCAGTCGGCCCCGGCGTCGCAGTATCTCTTCATGAGCGCCGCGTCCTCGGGTCTGGGTGTGGTTATGTATTCATCGCCCGTATGGACCGACAGTATCACATAATCGGCGATTTTTTTCATCTTTACAATATCTTCTTTCATCTGGTCTTCATCATAGAACCAGTTGATGTGTAAACTCCTGGCCCGAGAGGGGATCGGGTAGTTGATGATCCCCGTGCATGCGAGGAATCCGACCGTGAGGTTTCCGGATTTTTTAATGACACCCGCACTTTCCCTGTTTATGCCGGCCCCGATCGCGTCAAAGCCTTCCTGTAACACCCGGTCAAGGGTTTCCTTTGCGCCGTTCACGCCCTGGTCGAGGATATGGTTGTTTGACAGGCACATCATGGTGAAACCGGCCTTTTTCAGGGCCGGAAGCACCTCGGGCGGGCAGTTGAATACGATCTCCCTGCTTGTGAAAGGGGCGGCAACCGGGAATTCCAGGTTGCCGACGATGATGTCGGATTTTCGCAGCCTGGGCGCGATGCTTTCGAAGAGATAGTCAAAGCCCCCGTTGTTCAGGGAGTTCCCCTCGCGGTCCTTTTCGTCATGGGCCGCTGCGCACGCCTTGACCGCGTTGTGCATCATGATGTCTCCGGTGAACGAGATGATCATCTGTCCTGCGGACAACTTTCCGGGTATATACAAAAAGGCGCAGATCGCGAATGCGGATATTGTCTTTCTGATACGCATGGATGACTTATCTGGGGCAATCGGCGAAAAATAGCAATAAATAAATGATCAATCATTTGCCTTTCAACGAATCTGCGCAGTCAATATTTGGGAAAATGAAATTTGATCTTGAATCTTGTGGTAAAAGACTCGACGATCTTGATCTGATGATTATACTCTAAATTTGCTTGCAATTATACTGATATTATAGAGAAATTATACAAAAAATAAAAATTGTTAAATGATCGGGGGAGGTATTGAAAATGCGATTATCGAGATTCTCACTGCTTGCACCGTTTGTCTCCTGTCTGTTGTTCATCTTCCTGAACCTTTCGTGTGATGACGGTAACGGTATTTCCGCGTCTGATAGCGGTAATCCGGCGGTCACCAGTGATGATGCTTTTCTGGTCAATGCTGATAGGCAAAACTGGATAAAGCGCATCATTGCCGGTACACCTGACTGGATCACTTCGACGATGCAAAGAACTTCGGACGGTGGAATCGTCATCTGTTGCCCGCTTGAATCGCAGATGTCCGGCATCGATGTCCTTATCGTAAAACTCGACAGGGCCGGCCTCATTCAGTGGCAGAAAAGATTCGCCACTGTGAACGACGATGTCTCTTTTTCCGTGTGCCAGTCATCCGATGGGGGATATTTCCTCGCCGGGGATGGTTACCTGCTGAAGCTGTCACCAGATGGTAATGCGCAATGGGCCAGGTATTATGACGCCGGCGCTATCGTGCATTTGGAGAATACCGGGGATGGCGGTTGCATTGCGATCGGAACCTTGTTTGTCATGAAACTGGACTTGCAGGGTGGGGTTCAGTGGCTGAGGCGGTTTGACCAGAGTTCCTGGAACATCAATACGAAGATACGGCAGACCCGCGAGGGCGGATACATCCTGGTCTCTGCCGATGAATCGTGCAATCCCGAAGGTGGATACCAGACAAGGTTACGTAAACTTGACAGGAATGGCTTGATCGAATGGGAGAAATCGTATGAGAACCCTTACCGCGCCGGGTTCCTGGATGCGTCCGGCGAAAAATTTGACGCTTCAATGTCGATGAATGACATCGTGCAGACACCTGATGGCGGATTCATTCTTGCAGGACAGACCGAGTCGAGTCCACTTGAACAGCTCCTTTACACCGACCGTGACACCGATATCGCGGTAATGAAACTCGACACGCGCGGCAGGATCCAGTGGTGCAGGACATTCGGGCGCTCATTGTACCTCGTCGGTGATATTTGCGATTTCGGCGTGTCCGTGATAAAGACTCCTGATGGCGGGTATGCCATCCTCGGCGAAAGCATGATTGAGTATGAAAAAGATATGGGGGATGATTCAGAACCCGTCGCGGTAGATGATTCCTGGATATGGCTGCTCAGGCTGAAAGCCGACGGGACGCTCCAGTGGGCTACCTCGTACGACGACGACAACAAGGGCAGCATACCGGAGCGCTTGTCCTTCATCGAGAAAGCGGATGCCGTAATCGGTAATTCATACGGAGGATTTACTGTTCTGGGCCGTTCATTTTCGTATGATGAACAGGGGGAGATCATGCTTCTCAATCTTGATTCGGGCGGCAGGTCCCCGGAAACCTCTCTGGATGTAAAACGCACCAATGCCGTGGCCAGGCGGTATTATCCTATCGTTGCCAGTATGACTACGCAATTTGAGGAGGGAAGCGTAGAAGAAGGAACCGTTCACCCTTATGATCTCACTGATTCTGACTATAGGATTGAAGACCTGTAATAGTGAACAATATGTGGATTATATATAGAAGATGCCAGGGGCTATCCACCCGCTTTTCTTAATACAATCAGTGGCCCGGGCGATTCAGCCCGGGTTTCAATCTTTATCCTGAAAATTGCTCAGAGCAACTGGTTACTGGGGTCAGAGCCTCCGGTATCCTTCTTGGTCCAGAGCCTAACTCTTCCATATTCCCTCTTTAATTAATCTGGAGCGAAAAAAAATTTTATTTATTGACAAAACGATGTTATATTAGTATTTGCCAGTTAACGTAAGGTGGGAAACAACGTTTATATCTAAAAATAATGTTTTTTTCAGGAGGTCTTTCATGTCCGGTTTCGTGAAAATCACCGTTGGCGAGCTGCTCAAAAAGACCGCAAACAGACTGCCCGGCCAGGAGGCGCTGTTTTTCCCGGAATTCGGCCTGCGGCAGAACTACGCTGAGTTCTACCGTACCTGCCGGAACGTCGCGAAGGGATTCATGTCGATCGGGGTACAGCGCGGAGACCATGTCTCGGTATGGACCACGAACGTGCCCGAGTGGGTGTACATGCAGTTCGGGCTCGCCATGGCAGGCGCGGTGCTGGTCACGGTCAACACCAATTACAAGGCCCACGAGCTCAAATACATCCTCAAACAGTCGGATTCGACCACTCTTGTTCTTATCGAGGGTTATCGGGACGCCAACTATTTCGATATCGTGAACGATATAATGCCCGGACTGAAAACGACCGGAAAGGGAAAACCGGCCTCAGGGGAACTGCCCCTGCTGAAAAACGTCGTATACATCGGGAGCAGGAACGAAATTCCGGGCATGTTCCGGTTCGATGAAATCGTCAGCATGGGAGAGGCGCTTCCCGACAGTGCGCTGGATAAAAGGGAAAAGTCGCTTGACGTGAACGATGTTATCAACATGCAATATACGTCTGGGACCACGGGGTTTCCGAAGGGGGTCATGCTGACCCATTACAATATCGTCAACAACGCGAGAATGGTCGGCGACGTTATGGGCATGACCGAAAAGGACAAGCTCCTCATCCATGTCCCGCTTTTTCATTGCTTCGGCTGCGTCATGAGCACCATGAACAGCGTGTACCACGGGTCGAGCATGGTCATCATCGAGTCCTTTGATCCCCTGAAAGCGCTCAAGGCGGTGGATTCCGAGAAGTGCACGGCCATAAACGGCGTGCCCACCATGTTCATCGCGATGCTCGGCCATGCCGATTTTGAGAAGTATGACATGTCGTCGCTTCGCACCGGGATCATGGCCGGGGCCCCGTGCCCGGTCGAGGCGATGAACCATGTGCGCACCAGGATGCACTGCTCAGAGGTGGTCATCGCCTTCGGGCAGACAGAGTCCTCGCCGGTAATGACCATGACAAGGAGGGACGATCCGGTCGACCTGAGGGTGTCGACCGTGGGAAGGCTGCTCCCCGACATCGAGGGCAAAATCGTCGATCCCGAAACGGGCGAGGATGTGCCCGCCGGAGTGCAGGGTGAGATCGTGACCCGCAGCGACTGCGTGATGAAGGGATACTACAAGATGCCCGAGGCCACGTCAGCCGCGATCGACCGGGACAGTTGGCTGCATACCGGGGACCTCGGGACGGTCGACGGGAACGGGTATTTCAAGGTCACCGGGCGCATCAAGGACATGATCATCCGAGGGGGTGAGAATATCTATCCGAGAGAGATCGAGGAGTTTCTACACAGGCACCCCAAGGTGAGCGACGTGTACGTGGTCGGCATACCAGACAGCAAATACGGCGAGCAGGTGCTTGCCGCGGTGCAGCTCAAGGACGGCCAGGCCGCGACCGCCGAAGAATTCATCGAATTCTGCACCGGGCAGATCGCGCGGCACAAGGTCCCGAAGTACTGGGAGTTCGTCAGGGATTTTCCCATGACGGCGAGCGGAAAGGTCCAGAAATTCAAGCTGAAAGAACAGTTTCAGCAGAAATACAATCACTGAAAATCCAATCCATGAAGGGGTAAAGACATGAGCAATAAATTTCACCGGGACACCATCGGCGACATATCGAGAAGGATGGCCCGAAAATTTCCGGACAAAAAAGCGATAATCTTCAGGGACAGGGAGCTTACGTTCAGGGAGCTCGAAGAGCAATCCTGCAAATTCGCCAATCTGATGACCAGACTGGGAGTGAAAAAGGGCGACCGCGTGGCGGTGCTGGCATACAACTCGCATTATTATCCCATATCTTTCCTCGGCCTTTCAAAGATCGGGGCTGCCCAGGTCCCGGTCAACTTCATGCTGAACACCCAGGAGGTCGCATTCGTGGTATCGCATTCGGGCGCGAATGTATTTCTTGTTGAGGACAACCTCCTCCCGCTGGTCGAGGGCAGCAGGGACCTTTTCCCCAACGTGAAAAACTGGGGGCTCATCCCGATCGATTCGGACAGACTGCCTGCAGGATTTTTCAATCTGGAAAAGGAAATGGCCGCAATGTCCACAGAGGAGCCTGACGTCGACGTTGACGCCGAGGACATCGCACAGATCCCGTATACCAGCGGCACCGAGTCGAAGCCGAAGGGGGCCATGCTGTCGCACCGGTCGCTCATGTCGCAGTATTTCAGCTGCATCATCGACGGCCAGTACGAGCCCGGGGACGTGAGCCTTCACGCGCTGCCGCTGTTCCACTGCGCACAGCTGCACTGCTTCCTCATCCCCTTTCTGTACACCGGGGCCGAGAACATCATCCTTCACAAGGCCGACCCGCACGCCATGATGCAGGATATCGAGAAGTACCATGTAACGCACATGTTCTCCCCTCCCACGGTCTGGATAGGGCTGCTCAATCATCCTGAATTCAAGAAGTTCAACCTGGGCACGCTCAGGAAGGCCGCCTACGGAGCGAGCATCATGCCGGTGGAGATCATAAAGAAACTCACCGAAACGTTCCCGGGACTCAGGCTGTGGAACTATTACGGCCAGACCGAGATGGGCCCCGTGGCCACGATACTCAAGCCCGAAGACCAGCTGCGCAAGCCCGGATCGGCAGGAAGGGCCGTCCAGAACAATGAGACCAGGCTCATGGACGATGACGGGAAGTTCGTGCCTGCGGGCCAGGTTGGGGAGATCGTCCACCGCTCCGGGCAGGTGATGACCGGCTATCTCAACGACCCGGAAAAGACCGCAGAGGCGTTCGCGTTCGGCTGGTTTCACAGCGGCGACCTCGGCGTCATGGACGAGGAAGGCTACCTGACCGTGGTCGACCGCAAGAAGGACATGATCAAGACCGGCGGAGAGAACGTAGCCTCGCGCGAGGTCGAGGAGGTCATCTACCAGCACAAAGATGTGGCGGAGACCGCGGTCATAGGGCTGCCAGACCCGAAATGGATCGAGGTTGTGGCAGCAGTCGTGGTCAAGAAGCCAGGCTCGCCGCTGTCTGAGAAGGACCTGGTCGATTTCTGCAAGGGCAAGCTCGCCGGGTTCAAGTGCCCGAAGAAAATCATTTTTATAGAGAAGCTGCCCAAGAACCCTTCGGGGAAAATACTGAAGCGGGAGCTGAAGCAGCAATTCAGTTAGATATAGTGAGCGAGTGCGCGTCTGGCGGACGCGCACTCGCAAAGTTTCAATAATATTCTGGAGTTCTTAATGGCCAACAACAATCCGAATTCAGGCGACGGTGGATACCTCTCGATAGGCGAGATCGCCTCGAAGCTCGAGATGAGCCAGCGAACGATACGCTATTATGAAGAGATCGGCCTTCTCAATTCAGTCAAGCGTATGGATGGTGGCAGGCGTGTCTATACGAACGATGACCTCAAGCGGCTCAAGCTGATCAAGCGCCTGAAGATAATGGGCATGACGCTCTCCGAAATGGAGGAGCTCGAGGCCATGTGGTCGATCCAGAAATCCAACAAAAAAGTGCTGACCAGGCTCCTCGAACTGCTGAGCAATCACCTGGTGAACCTCGATGACAGGATCAAGGACCTGAACGTCCTGAAACATGAAATAATGGAATACCAGGAAAGGATCAAGTCGAAGATCGATTCGGAGGGATGACGCGGTTTAATCCTGCGTATCGGTTTTTCGCAGCTCTTCGTCGAAAATTTTTATCCTGCTGTCGTACTCGATGGTGTACCTTTCAAGATCGGCGTAATCGGAATCTATCGATGACTGTATGCGGTGGACCTCTTTCGAGAGTTCGCTGATGAGCGACCCTTTGCCGCTGCCGGAGGCTTCGATTATTTTCCTGTTCGCACTGCCCAGATCTTCCTCCAGTGACATGATCGAACTCTCCAGGGCCGAGATTTTTTCCTCGAGAGGCTTGAGCTCGCGCGACCGCCTGTTCATGATTTCGGCGCGTATCTTGCGAAGCTCCTTTTTGTTCACGGTGGCGGCCGGCTCTTCGGGCCCGGACTCGCCCTGCGAAGCGGCCTCCTCCTCCCAGCCGATTTTTTCAAGAAAGGCCTGGTATGTCCCCTCGAAGACGCTCACGCCGCCACCCTGGAAAACGATGAACCGGTTAGCCAGGCTGTGCAGGAACATCTCGTTGTGGGTCACGATGACCGCCGCGCCCTCGAAGCTGTCTATGGCCGCGAGCAGCGCGTCGCACGACTCCATGTCGAGGTGGTTGGTAGGCTCGTCGAGCAGGATTAGGTTCGCGGGCTGCGCGATGATTTTACCGAGCAAAACCCGGCTCTTCTCTCCGCCCGACAGCACCGAGATTTTTTTCAGCGCCATGTCTCCCTCGAATAGCATCGCGCCCGCTATGTTGCGCGCCTCCTGCCGCTCGCATCCGGCCGCCATTATCTCGTCTTCAACGGTCATGCCCGGGTTGAGCACATGCGTGTTGGTCTGAGCGAAATATCCCATCGCCATCCCGGGGTGCGACTGTATCGCGCCCGAGTCGGGTTTGAGCGCGCCCGAAAGCAGGCGCAGCAGGGTGCTTTTGCCCCTGCCGTTCTTTCCGATCACGCAGATGCGGTCGTTCCTGCCGATCGTGATCGAGAAGTCCTTGATCAGGGGGATTCCGTTCTTTTCGTAGGAAAAGCTCAAGCCCTCTGCAGTGGTCAGAACCTTCGCGTTGAAAGGGCTTTCAGTGAACGAAAAGTCGAGGTTCTTGATTTTTTCGAGACGGTCGAGCCGTTCCTGCTTGTCCAGGGCCTTTACCCTCGACTGGACCATGCCCGCCAGGCGCGCCTTGGCCCTGAACCTGGTGATGAAGAGCTCGACCTCCTTTCTTTTTTTTTCGTCGTTCATCCTGGTCTTTTCGTGGATTTCCTCTTCGCGGAGTATCTGGTCGTAGAGCTTCTGCGTGTTTCCCTCGACCTTCCTGACTTTTTTTCTGTGGATTCCCATGGTGTGGGTCACGACGCTGTCCATGAACGAACGGTCGTGGGTCACGAGCAGCAGTTCGCCCTTCCACTGTCTTAAATAGTTCGCCAGCCAGCGTATCGAGAGGATATCGAGGTAGTTGGTGGGCTCGTCCAGAAGCAGCATGTCGGGTTCGGATACCAGGACTTTAGCGAGGTTGAGCCTGACCTGGTACCCGCCCGAAAACTCGACGGGGTCCCTCTTCATGTCTTTCACGGTGAAGCCCAGGCCGAACAGGATTTTTTCTGCTTTCCAGTGGTCGTCCTTGTCGTGCTCCGGGAGGCCCAGGCAGCACTCTTCGAGCACGGCCGGCCTGGAAAACTCCAGATGCTGGGACACATATCCGAGCCGGTAGTCCTTCGGCGCCGATATCCCGCCGTCGTCCGCGTGGTCCTCGCCGGTGATGATCCTGATAAGGGTGGTCTTGCCGTGGCCGTTGCGTCCGACAAGGCCGACCCGCTCCCGCGGATTCACGGTGAAGTTCACGCCCTCGAAAAGCGTCTGGGCTCCGTATGATTTGCTCAGATTGACGGCTTTGATCATGTTCAATTACTCGCGTTTCTGTGGGACATATGCATCCGGGCACCGATATTTGCAATAAAATTACGGAAAAACTTAATACAGAGCACCAAATCACATATATTGTAATCCGCATACATGGCTGGTAGCGTGAGTTCAGGCCGGAGGATATGCCACATAATCCACTTTTTTTTGTTCTCTTTAAAGAATGATTAATCCCGCTTGAGAATTATTTCGATAATGTCTAAAAGCGGGTCAATATGAAAAAAGCGCTGTTTGCACTATCCCTCGTCTGCACGATATTTTGTTCGGCGGCCATTTTCGCCCAGGAACAGCCCGAAGCAAAGGCCGAGCCGGAGCCCCAGAACCTGCAGAAGGTCGCCGATGACATGAAGTTCCAGAACGGCGTGTTGTTCATGAAGCTCGGGCTCGAGAACAAGGCCCTTGAGGAACTGCTGGAATACCTGGAGATCTACAGCAGGGGAATCCACCGGAACGAGGCCCTCATGAGAATCGGCGACATCCATTTCGGCAGGATGGAATATCAGAAGGCACAGAAGTATTACCGCTCGCTGTACGAGGAATACAGCGACAGCGATGACGGGGTCGAGGCGTATTACAAGGTCGGTCTCTGCTACAAGAAAATGGGTTACAGGGACAGCGCTTCGGCCATATTCAATGAAATTCTCAAAGAACACGGCGGGTCTTCTTTCGCATCACAGGCTTCACTACAGGTCGAGCTTCTGAGCATACTCAGCGAGTAAAAACCGTAAATTAAAAAAATAATAATTTTTTATTGACACTTTGGTGTATAATCATTGATATGCCTTTTATTTTCTCATGCAGGCCTGTTCATCGCAGCGGACAAAGTGAATATGCTGTTTTTCAGGATTATTATGACCAGTCCTTTCAATGATTGATTTCCCGGGAAAATCGGCCCTTCCTTAACGGAAAGGGCTTACCCCGCATCTGTTGCACGGAATAATCTTGTATAGATGACTAATGGCAAGTTTGGCGGGAAAGATATAATTTTTTAAGAGGTATTTAGATGTCACTGAGTAAATTGAGAAATATCGGCATAGCGGCTCACATAGACGCGGGCAAGACAACCTGTACCGAAAGGATGCTGTTCTTTACCGGCACGACGCGTAAATTGGGAGAGGTGCACGACGGTCAGGCAACCATGGATTTCATGAAACAGGAACAGGAACGGGGAATTACCATCGCATCGGCCGCGATTTCATGCATATGGAACGGCCATGATATCAACATCATCGATACTCCGGGCCACGTGGACTTCACAGTCGAGGTTGAGCGTTCGCTTCGGGTCATCGACGGCATGGTGGCCCTTTTTTGCGCGGTCTCGGGCGTTGAGCCCCAGAGTGAGACGGTCTGGAACCAGGCTGACCGCTACAAGGTCCCGAGAATAGCGTTCGTGAACAAGATGGACCGCCTGGGAGCTGATTTCGGCGAGGCCATTGCACAGATGGACAAGTATCTCGACGCCAACCCGGTTGCCTTCCAGGTGCCCATAGGTATCGAGGAGGACTTCCTTGGTGTGATTGATATCGTCGAGCGTAAGGCATATCATTTCGTCGAGTTCGAACGCAAGGAAGTGGATATGCCGGCCGATTACCGTGAAAAATGCGAAACCGCCAGGGCCCATCTCGTTGAAAAACTTGCAGATTTCGATGATGAAATAATGGAATACTTCCTCGCCGAAAAAGATGTTTCGGCCGAGCTCATAAAAAAGGCCGCGCGCGACGCGACCCTGAAACTGCTCATAACGCCGGTTTTCTGCGGATCGGCATATAAAAACAAGGGTATGCATCAGCTGCTTGACGCGGTAATCGATTATCTTCCTTCTCCCATAGACAAGGGAGCGACTTTCGGCGCCGATATCGACGATGCTGAAAAAAACCATGCAAGGCACCCGTCGAAAAACGATCCATTCTGCGCCCTGGTATTCAAGCTGATACATGATCCATATGTGGGGCAGCAGACATTCATCCGCATATACTCAGGAGAGCTGAAAAGCGGGATGCAGGTATTGAATCCCGGCAAGGACAAGAACGAGCGCATCGGGCGTATACTTAAAATACATGCCAAGGACCGCGAGGATATCGAATCTGCCGGCCCCGGGGACATCGTTGCTCTGATCGGAATGAAATTCAGCAAGACCGGCGATACGCTGTGCGACATTCAGAATCCGCTTATACTCGAGTCTATTTTTATTCCTCCCACGGTCATCGAGCTTAAGGTAACACCCCCGTCGAAAAGGGAAGAAGAAAAGCTCGGCGCCGCGCTAAGGAAGCTTTCGATGGAGGACCCCTCGTTCAATGTCCGCTATGACGATGAGACCAACGAAACCATCATTTCCGGCATGGGAGAGCTCCACCTCGAGATCATCATCGACCGTCTCAAGCACGAGTTCGATGTCGAGGCGATTGTCGGCGAGCCTTCGGTCGCATTCAGGGAAACCATCACCGCGGAAGTGGAATCAAACTACAGGCACGTGAAGCAGACCGGAGGCAAGGGCCAGTTCGCCCATACCGTCATGAGGGTCGAGCCGAACGACGGCAAGGGCTTCGAGTTCGTCGACCATATCAAGGGCGGCGTCATCCCCGCCGAATTCATCCCTTCCATTGAGAAGGGGATCAAGTCAGCGCTCGAGGAAGGCATCCTGGCGGGATTTCCGGTCGTCGACGTGAGGGTCGTCCTTCTCGACGGAAACTTCCATCCGGTGGATTCCTCAGACATGGCCTTCCGCACGTGCGCTGCAATATGCTTCAAAGAGGGCTTCATGAAGGCAAAACCGATACTGCTCGAACCTCTGATGAAGATCGAAGTCAATACTCCGGACGATTACATCGGCGATGTCGTGGGCGACCTGAACAAGCGCAGGGGCCGTATTGAGTCGATGCGCCGCTACCGCAAGGGTTCGCAGAAGGTGAACGGTTTTGTCCCTCTCATGGAAATGTTCGGTTATGCGACCCAGCTTCGAAACATTTCGAGCGGAAGGGCCAATTACTCCATGGAGTTTTTCAAGTATGTGCCCCTTTCAAAAGACGTGCAGGAACGGGTGCTCAAGGACCTTCAGGAGAAAAAAAAGACGAAAAAATAATGAAGCGAACAGGGGCCGGCAGGCCCCTTTTTTTATCGTTGGATTTTTTTTGAAGTATTGAAAAAAATCCGTTCATGTGGTATTTTGATTATATAATGATGGGTTCCTGGCTGATCGGCTGCGGCTCGGCTCCAGGGGCTTCTTCACCCTCGGCCGTTCCCCGCGATCAGGGACTCACAAGATCACCCAGTGAGAGGAGGTCTCTATGGAACTGTCAATGACTCCCAACGAGAAAGAACTCATGAAAACCCTGCTGCACCAGTTCATCGGCGAAGCGATGGTGGGGATTCGCCACAGCAGGATCCGTGATTACAGGGAAAAACTCGAGGAAGAGGAACAGGCTGCGGAGGCGCTGCTCAAGAAGATCAGCAACCTGAACTGAGCTTGTTTCATGGAGGAACGGTATCATCAATTCCGGTGATCCGGGTGTTCAATCTCGAATGAGCGTGTGGAGGTCCGCGTCGTAAAGCGCGGACTTTTTTTAATCCGGATTTTTAGTCTTCTTGAGGTGGCTCTGGAGCTTTGCGACCCATTCGCTGCCCCTGCTTCGTTCAACCGAATAGAAATCGAGCAGACGGCCCATTTTAACGCAGACCTCCGGTGATAGAACATGCTCGGCCCTGCATGCCTCGTCGTTCGCCATGTTTATATCGAGGCCCAGGACTTCGCTGAAGAAATTTTTCAGGCATGAATGGCGGCCGTAGACCTTCTGGGCGAGGGATTTTCCTTTTTCGGTCAGCTCGATGAATCCGTATTTTTCATAATCTATGAGGCCCATCTCCTTGAGCTTGTTCAGCGCCGCCGAAACGCTCGGCATCTTGATGTCGAGATCGGCCGCGATGTCCTTGACTCTTACGACTTTTTTCTGCATGGACAGGACCCAGATCGTCTCGATATAATCCTCCATGTTCGAAGTAAGGCCCGTGTCGCTGATGAGCTCCCTGCGGCTGTTCTGGTCCATCGTTTTCTCCCGTGTGTTCAGAAGTTAAATTTATTAGATAAACCTAATTTTGTCAACAGATTTAATCACGGGATACCCCTGGGGGGATGACAATCGTCCGGGACATTTCATTGATTCATGAGACGGGACTGATGCATGCCGACATGCTTGCAAAACAGCTCGGGGGAAAATTCGAAATCCGCAACGAGGGAGGATCGGTGTTTACTTTGTCCTTCGCGCTTTCATGAGTCCTTCATGATGTCCTGATCCTCGACGCAGATACCAGGTTCACCGATGCGATGACCGCGCCCAGAAGAAACACATACTGGTACCCGAGCTTCATCCATATAATCCCGCTCACCAGCGCGATGCTTATTGAGAAGATATGGTCTATGGTGACGCCCATGGCGAGCGTCTGCGACACGTCCTCGGGCCTGACCGCGATCTTTTTCATGTAGGTCGCGCGCGCCATGCTCACCGACATGAGAAGCTGGTCGATGATGAAGCACACGGACACGATCACCAGTGCCGGTTTTTCCCCGACCAGGCTGCGCGAGAAGCCGTAGCCCAGGCAGATGACGATGAGGATGACGGCCTCGGCCATGAGGATGAAACGCTCGCCCATCCGGTCGATCGCCCTGCCGAGCAGGGGATTGAAGAATATGCCGATGATCCCGCCCACGGTGAGCAGGGTCGCGAGGATTTCGGTCTTCTGGTTGAACACCGTGACCAGGACCCAGGGGGCGAAGGTGAGGAATATCTGCTTGCGTGTGCCGTACAGAATGGTGAGCCAGTAGTAGAGGCCGTACTCGCGCCTCAGTGTGAAGTTGGTGAGCGCCGGACGCGGCTCGTCGGGTTTCATGACGAAAAGGCACACCGCTGCCGCGATAAAACCGGCGGCCGCCAGGCAGAACGAAATCAGAAAGTCGAACCCGAGGTATTTGAATCCCGCGAAGATGAGGAAGCTGCCGGCGATAGCGGCGAAGTTCATCGCCCCGGTGAGCTGGCCGAGCCTTTTACCCGCCTTTCCGGGAACGGCGAATTCCATGCCTATCGACTGGTTCAGCGGCAGGAAGATGTGCAGACCCGAACTGAAAATGAAAAGCCACACCAGCATGAGCGACAGTCCGCCCGGGAACACCCCGATCAGCATGATGCCGGCGGCGGCCAGAAGGTTCGCCAGCGCCGCGAGCCTTCTGCCGCTCAGGAAAAAAAAGGCGGCCGAGAAAAATATGACCAGGAAGCCGGGCAGCTCGCGCGGGAGCTCGAGCATCCCCCTCTGGAGGTTGCCAAGCGAAAAGGACTCGCTGAGATAGTTGTTGAACACCGCGTTGACTATGCTCTGCGAAAAGCCGAAGAGGGCCACGGCCATGATGAACAGGACGAAGTCCCTGGGCAGGCCCGGGATTCTGTTTAGGGTTTTTTTCATGATGCATTCCGGCAAGTTTCGGATGCACTGTGATCATGCATCCGGTGCGGCGCGTCAAGGATTTTTCAGGATCATAGGGGGATGAGGAAAGCGGCGGCATGAAGCCGGTCAGCTTGTGAACAGCATCCGGGCCACAGATGGCGGATTTTTCTCGTGACAAAATTCGGGCCGCCTGGTAGCGGCGGCCCGGGTGTCACAATATAAATTATTCGCAGTCAGGACATGTCGACGGTTTATCGCAATCCGTGCATTCGACGTTTTCAAACCCGTCAGTGCCTTCCACCATTGCGGTGATCCAGTCGATCAGGGCAGTGCCGTCCGATGTCGTGGTGTACAGGCCCTCCTTCATCAGAATGGTGTGGGCGGACCCGGGAGCGATGTAGTAGTGGAAGTTACCGGCTGTGATGCCCATTGTTTCAGTGTCAAGGATGGTTTCCATCTGGTCGACCCAGTCGCACCAAACCCCGTCATAATCAAGCCAGTTGGCAGGGGTGTCGATGTTCAGCATCATGTTGTAGAACATGGTCATGGTGGTGTCGTATCTGGTGGTGTACTCCGCGACGACAACGTCGTCGTAATGGTTGGCGAGGGCAATATAGATGTCGTCCATGGTGATGCTGGATATTTCAACGCCGTCGAAATCATCGAAGGTCGACCCGTCGGGCAGGCTGTCAGTCGTGGGGACCTGGATGTCCCAGCTCACCACGCCGTAACTTGAGTTGCTGTTGAAATCATCCGAGACAACGCCGATGCCCGAATCGCCGATGAGATAGAATTGCGAGTCAGGAAAGGACTCCCTGATATAGGGAAAGTTGAACGGGGCGCTGAAGGCCCCGGCGCTGGTGCCGCACACCAGGATGTTTTCAGGTGAATCATAGTGGTTCTTAAGCCACGCCAGCACGAGCTGAAAGTTGACGTGCCCGCGGTGGCGTATGGTGTCGCCGGTATACTCGGTGTCGGTCGCACCCCAGGCGAGGTCGCCGGTGCAGTAGGGGATGTACACCATGTCCCAGTCCTTGAACGGGTTGCTTTCTTCGGTATAGTCGATGATGCCGTTGACGGTGCCGGTGCCGGCTGTCGAAGCGTTGAGGTTGTCGGCGGTCTGGGTTATCTGCTTGGTGTATGCCGTTGCGGTTATGCAGTTGTTGGTGTGCCAGCACGCGCCGCCGCCCTCGAAGTATATGACCAGGTTTTCAGTATCTCCGCCGCGCGCGAAGAAATAGAATTCACTTGAAGTTGTGCCGGGAGCGTTCGAGCAGGATGGCGCCAGATCGTTATAGGTGAAATCCGCATAGGCTCCGTTATCGGCGGTGCGCCAGTCGATTTTATCCCATTTAAGAGATGTGTCTTTATCGTCTGAACTGCCGTCATCGCATCCTGTCAGCGGATACAGGCACACGAAACACAATAACATAATGCCGAGCGTTGATTTCAGGTTCATGATAGCCTCCATTATTTTGATGATATGGTCGAAATCAGTCAGAATTATTAATCTGTATAAGCTCCGCGCGAATTAATCAACATAAATTTATTACCCGGACATGCCCGGGATAGTGCAAAATTCAGGGAATATATCCGGTTATGCGGCATATTTTACTTTAAAAAATAATTCTCCGGTGCTATCATGGTAACGCTTTCAGGGCCGCTTTGATTACGGTCCGGTAGCTAATTCCGCGCGATGATGGAGGATCCGAATCATGTTCTCCGGCCTGATTAAAAGATACCGCGACCTTGACGATCTCGAAAGTCTGAGAAGGTGGCTTCTCGATCTTCTGACAGCGGTTTTTGTGTTTCTCTTTCCTGTTTCGGTCATGGCTTTTCTGCCGACATATATCGCAAGGGAATACTATTCGATAATCGTGCTCGACGTGATTTTCTGGATGCTCCTGCTCATTCGCAGTTTTTTTCCCCGGATAGGCCACCGCATCGGGATATTGTTCTGGATAACGGCCATTTATTGCATGACAATTTCTTTTTTCATCGTGCTCGGGCCCGATTATGCAAGGCCGGTATGGATGCTGTCGTGCGTGGTGATGGTCTCGATTTTCATGGGAGTACGTCAGGCGGTCATATCGGTTGCGGTCAATGCCGTGTTACTGATTGCAGGGTATGTTTTTCTGGTTCCCGGAAATCCCGCCTGGGCGAGGGTCTCTCATGACGGGCTGCACAACTGGATCATGTTCACGCTCAATTCATCGCTGCTGTCGCTGCTCGTGGCCCTGCCGGTCGGGCTTATTATCACACGTATGAGCTTTTCCCTGGAAAAAGAGCGGAAGGGAAAGCAGGAGGTTCAGGCGGCGATGGAGGAACTGGAGGCCACGAACGAGGAGTTCGAGGCCCAGAACGAGGAGCTGATCCGATCAGAAGAGGAGATTTCGCGCAAGGAGTCGTTCATCCGGCGGATCATGGAAAACGCGCCTGCCGCAGTTTTCAGGCTCTCCCTTGATTCTCTGCGCGTGGAATATGCGAACGCCAGGACCCGGCACATCACCGGCTATCCGTTCAACGAGGCCGAGTCTGCGCGTGAGATAATGCGTGAACTTGTTCCCGCGGACTGGAGGCCCAGGGTGGGGAAATTCTGGGCGGAGTTCCTCGATAGCAGGGGCGCGCCTTTCATCCGTTTTCCGGTCATCCATAAATCGGGACAGCGCAAGTGGGTCGACCTGCGGCTGGTGCTCGTGCTGAACGGGGACGAGAAACCGGCTGCGGTCGAGGGTTTTGCAATCGATGTCACTGACCAGGTCGAGGCCGGAGAGGCCCTTAAAGAGAGCGAGAAACAGTACCGTAACCTGGTCGAAAACATATCTGAAGCCGTTTTCAGCATTGATCCGCAAGGCTGCATCACATACATGAGCCCGAGCATCAGGCGTTTCGGCGAGTTCGATCCCGATCGCGTCATCGGCAGGAATTTTCTGGAGTTCATCCATCCCGATGACAGGACTGAGGTTGCCGGACGTTTCGGAGCGCTTTCAAACGGCATTGAAAATCCGCTCGATTACCGCATCGTTTCGCCTTCGGGAGCATTTCGATGGGTCCAGAGCTCCAGCCGCAGCCGCATCGAGAATGGCATCTTTATGGGCGCGAGCGGGATCATCACCGACATCCATGAGCGCCGCATTGCCGAAGACACCCTGCGCGAGAGCCGGGCGACGCTCGAATCGTTCGTCAACGCGCTGCCCGACCCCGGCTTTCTCATCGACGATGAGAGGAGGATACTCGTGGTCAACACCGCGCTTTGCCTGATGCTGGGCAGGGATAAAAATGAAGTCATCGGCCGCAGGGTATTCGACCTGTTTCCACCTGATGTGATGAACCGCTCGTTTTATCACTTCGACAGGTGCTTCGCTGACGGCCAGTCCGCGGTGTTTGAAGAAAACCACAACGGCCGGGACTACATCGTCTACATCCATCCCGCGCTCAATGAAGCAGGGAAAGTCTCCAGGATTGCCGCGATCGCCCTGGATATTACCGCCCGGAAATCCGCGGAGGCCGAGCGGGAGCGCACGCACCAGCACCTGATTCAGGCGCAGAAAATGGAGGCGGTAGGCACGCTTGCCGGGGGAATCGCCCACGATTTCAACAACATGCTGGGAGCAATCATGGGCAGCATAAACATGATGGAGCTGCTTCTGCTGGAAGAGGGCGAGATTCAGAAAGAGGCGGTGCTGAAATATATCGAGACCGCAATGGAATCGTCCCGACGCGCAGCGGAGATGATACGGCAGCTCCTGACCCTCTCGCGTAAAAGCGAGCTGAAGCTCGCCCCGGTGGACGTCAATCTTTCGGTAAAGCATGTAATCAGCCTGTGCAGGAACAGCCTGCCGAAATCGGTCGAGATAGATTTTTCTGTCTGCGGCGACCCGGTGCGCGTGCTCGCAGACCCGGTGCAGATCGAGCAGGTGATCCTCAACCTGTGCGTCAACGCCTCCCACGCCATGACCATCATGCGGGGAGACGGCGAGAGGCACGGCGGCGCGCTCAGGGTCGCGGCGGATGAGGTTGTGTTCGACGGTAATTCCGCGGCGGGGAATACGGGCCTGACTGCGGGAGAGACTTACGCGCGCATAACGGTCAGCGACACCGGTATCGGTATGAGCGACGAAATCATGCGGAACATCTTTGATCCGTTTTTCACCACAAAGGAGACCGGCGACGGGACCGGACTGGGCCTTGCCATCGCGTACGGCATCGTGCGGCAGCACCGCGGGTTCATCGATGTCAGCTCTGAGCCGGGCCGTGGCTCTACGTTTTCGGTGTATCTTCCCGTTTACTGCGGCGATACCGAAGGGAACGTTCGGCCCTCGGCCAGGGAGGGGATAGTCCCTGGAGAAGGAAAGATTCTCGTCATCGACGATGAGGGGCCGCTGCTGAAGATTTCGCGGGGAATGCTCGAGCTGTGCGGTTATTCTGTTGTCACCGCAGACAACGGCAAAGACGGCGTCGCCATTCTCGCCGCTGAAAAAGAAAACATCGCCGGAGTCCTCCTGGATTT
>JAKLIV010000249.1 GCA_022709405.1 Spirochaetota bacterium | reverse complement strand
TCTGGAGGTATACAATGAACGCATTCAGGCCTTATGACGATACAACGATTCCCGGCATATTCAAAAATCAGGTGGAGAAAAGCCGCGATAAAATCTTTGTAAAAATCCGCGATGAAAACAAAAAATGGAAGGAGTATTCTTACACCGAATCCGGCGAGCAGGTGGATGCCCTGGCTTCATATTTAATCAAAAAGGGCATAAAGCCCAAAGACAGGATAGCGATCTACTCAGGCAACCGCCCCGAGTGGGCCATATCTGACCTTGCCACACTGGCCATCGGCGCCACCGACGTCACGATATACCCGACGAATTCCGGCCCTGAAGCGGCATATGTCCTGAACGATTCGGGTGCCAAGATATGCATGTGCTCCGGCAAGTTCCAGGTCGACAATCTGCTGAAAGAGAAAAAAAACCTGAAGGACCTGAAAGAAATTATCGTGTTCGACGATCTCGACTACAAGGACCCCGTGGTGACCAAACTGTCCAAGGTCCTCGATATGGGTAGAAAAAACCTCAACACAAAGGAAATCGACAAGCGGCTGAGAAACATCGACCTGGAGGATACCGCGACCCTGATATACACCTCAGGCACAACCGGGAACCCCAAGGGCGTCATGCTGACCCACAACAACCTGGTCGCAAACGTCAAACAGTTCATCGAGCACCACCCGTTTCCCAGGATAGTAACCTGCGTATCCCTGCTTCCCCTGTCTCATGCGCTGGAGCGCACGGTAGGATACAACACCTGCATCCACGAAGCAGGCACGATCGCCTATACCAAGGGAGCCGAAACCCTCGTCGAAGACCTGAAAGACATCAGGCCGACGCTGGCGGTGTATGTGCCGCGCGTGCTCGAAAAGCTTTATGAGGGGGTCATGAGCCAGGTCGGGAACGCTCCGGCCAGCAAAAAAGCACTTTTCAACACGGCAATGAGCGTCGGCAAAAAGGCGGTGCCTTATATTCTTTCAAACAGACCGATACCCTTCCCCCTGGGCGCCGCATACCGTCTTTTTGACAAGCTCATTTACTCCAAGCTCCGCGCGGCGCTGGGCCTCGACCGAATGATCACCATCGGAGTCGGCGGCGCGCCCCTCTCTGACGACATAAACGCGTTCTTCCAGGCCATAGGCGTCGAGATACACCTCGGCTACGGCCTCACTGAAACGACACCGATAACGCACCTGCATACCTTCAAGACCATCAAGCCGATCAAACTGGGCACCTGCGGCCCGGCCTTCCCGAGGACCGAATGCAAAATCGCCGATGACGGAGAGGTCATGATCCGCGGCCCGCAGGTCATGAAAGGCTATTACAACAAACCCAAGGACACGGCCGAAGTGCTCAACAAGGACGGCTGGTTCTACACCGGAGACATCGGCAGGATTGACGAAGACGGATATCTGCTGATAACCGACCGCAAGAAGGACATCATCATTACCGCGGGCGGAAAGAACGTGGCGCCCCAGGTCATCGAGGGAATGTTTCTCATGCATCCGCTCATCGAGCAGATCGCAATCATCGGCGACCAGAGGAAATACCTGGTTGCCCTGATCGTGCCGAATTTCCCCGAGCTCGCAAAATGGGCCAAGGCGAACGGCATAACCGAAACCGACCCCGGCAAGCTCATCACAAACCAGAACGTGGTCAAAAAATTCAACGAGACAGTGGACGAGCTGAACAAGCCCCTGGGCCGCGTGGAACAGATCAAGCGTTTTGCGCTCATCGACCGGGCTTTCAGCCAGGAAACCGGCGAGCTCACCCCCACGCTCAAGGTTAAGAGAAAGGTCGTGCTGGCGAACTACAAGGACATCATCGAGGACATGTACAAAGAATAGATACACGAAACCCGATTCAGGACATCCCAATTAAAAGGGCGCGCAGACGCCCTTTTTTTATTGCCAGTTTAAATCCCGCTAACGAATGATATATTGCCCCCTCTTTAATTCTCCCCCTGAACGGGGGAGTTAGTGGGGGTATAAAACCTGTTTTACCAATGGTTGTGCCCACCGAACAGGATATAGCCGTACAGTATGAGGAAAAAGGCTTCACTCACAGGAGAACGTCCAATACGAAATTTATAGAGAATCCCATTTTAAAAATGGACAATATTGGGAGTATTCATATATAATTATTAATATAGCAATCCAGCAAAATAATAATTTGTTTTATTGACAATACAATGATACCTATTAACAATGGGCCCAAAATCATTCCAATAGCCGTTTGTGCCGGCTTTTGTAACGCAAGTTCCTGAAGCCGGGACGAATGTTACACTGGAGGCATATAATGAACGCATTCAAACCGTATGACGATACGACGATTCCCGGCATATTCAAGAACCAGGCCGAGATCAACCGCGGCAAAACGCTGTTTAAAATCCGCGATGCCAACAAGAAATGGAAGGATTATTCCTACGAGGAAACGGACGAGATTGTTAACGCCCTCGCATCATATTTTCTGAAGCAGGGAATAAAAGCAAAAGACAAGATAGCCATCTATTCGAACAACAGGCCGGAGTGGGGCATTTCTGACATCGCTGCGCTGGCCATCGGAGCGGCCGACGTCACCATATATCCGACCAATTCAGGCCCTGAAGCGCTGTACATACTGAACGATTCGGGCTCGAAGATATGCATGTGCGCCGGCAAGTTCCAGGTCGACAACATCCTGAGCGAGAAGAAAAATCTGAAGAGCCTGAAGGAAATCATCGTCTTCGACGATCTCGACTACAAGGACCCCATGGTGATCAAGTTCTCGAAAGCGCTTGAGATCGGGAAAAAGAACCTCAACGCAAAGGAAATCGACAAGCGGCTGAGAAATATCGACCTCGAGGAAACTGCGACGCTGATATACACCTCGGGCACAACCGGAAATCCCAAGGGCGTCATGCTGACCCACAACAACCTGGTCGCCAACGTAAAACAGTTCTTCGAGCACCATCCGTTCCCGGACAAGCCCTTCGATGCGATCGCAGTGTCGCTGCTTCCCCTGTCGCACTCCCTCGAACGAACGATCGGTTACAACTCGATCATGGCCTGGGGAGGCACCATCGCCTATACCAAGGGCGCCGAAACCCTCGTCGAAGACCTGAAAGACATCAGGCCGACCGCATGCGTGTATGTGCCGCGCGTTCTCGAAAAACTGCATGAAGGCATCATGGCCCAGCTCAGAAACGCACCGGGAAGCAAGAAGGCTCTCTTCAACACGGCGATGAGCGTCGGTAAAAAGGCGGTGCCCTATATTCTAAGGAACAGATCAATCCCCTTCCCGCTGAACGCGGCATACGGCCTTTTCGAAAAACTGATTTTCTCGAAGCTCCGCGCGGCGCTGGGCCTCGACCGTCTCATCGTACTGGGAGTCGGAGGCGCGCCGCTCTCTGATGTGATCAACGAGTTTTTCCAGGCAATCGGGGTCGAGGTGCACCTGGGATACGGCCTCACCGAAACCACGCCAGTGACCCACCTGAACACATTCAGGTATATCAAGCCGATCAAGCTCGGCACCTGCGGCCCGGCCTTCCCGAGGACCGAATGCAAAATCGCCGATGACGGCGAGGTCATGATCCGCGGGCCGCAGGTCATGAAGGGCTATTACAACAGGCCCAGGGACACGGCCGAGGTTCTCAACAAGGACGGATGGTTCTACACCGGCGACATCGGCCTGATCGACGACGACGGATATCTGGTCATAACCGACCGCAAGAAGGACATCATCATCACCGCAGGAGGAAAGAACGTTGCGCCTCAGGTCATCGAGGGAATGTTCGTGGCGAACCCGCTCATTGAGCAGATCGCCATCATCGGCGACCAGAGAAAATACCTGGTTGCCCTGATCGTACCGAATTTCCCCGAGCTCGCAAAATGGGCCAAGGCGAACGGCATAGCCGAAACCGACCCCAAGAAGCTCATCGCCGACCAGAAGGTAGTGAAAAAATTCAACGAGACCGTGGACGCGCTGAACAAGCC
>JAKLIV010000248.1 GCA_022709405.1 Spirochaetota bacterium | reverse complement strand
TCATGTGCGGGACCCGCGTAATTATGCTTACAGTGCCATTAATGCCTATTTGGACAGGGATTATGTTTCACCGGTTAAAATTACTTTACACTCGTATTTTCTCAAGCTTGGCGAAACCTTTGAGGAACGGGTAAGACATTTTTTATATTTTGAGGAACTTTACCGTAAAAGACTTTATTGTGGCATTTAACACAATAATAAATTTCTATTTTAACTATAAATTTTGTCAGCTTTGTAATGTAAATTGCTATGCTCTGAGCAGAATAAATCGGCATCGGAAAAATTCAAAAAATAGAAAAAAAATTATTATAATTGCTTGACAATAAATCGATGTTTCTATATATAGTAACTAATGTTTCTATTGATAGAAACATAAATAAGGGAACATCTGTATGAAACCTTTATCCAAGAGATTTTTTTATTTTCAGTGGTGGGGAAACAATAGCGAGCGCAAATAACAGGTCGTCCGTAAAGACATGACATTAATAAAAGCCCCGCGGATGCCCGCGGGGCTTTTATATTAAGCAAGGAGAAATAAATGCTGCACCCGAATTGTAATGAGTTTAAAAAGATGACCCCGGAGTTCGACCGTATCGTGATTTACCGGGAAATTGCCGGCGACCTTTTTACCCCGGTTTCAGTCCTGATCAATTCTTTCCAAAAAAATGATGTTTTTCTCCTGGAAAGCGCCAATTTAGATAAAAGCTTTTCGCGGTTTTCCTTTTTCGGATTCAATCCGGCAAAGGTCATCACGTACCGGAAAGGCCTTCTGGAAGTCAGATCGGCAGATTCAGTCAAGAAATACAACAATTTGAATCCCATTGATTACATGCAGGGAATTATAAACACCGAATGTGCAAATTGCTCAGGGGGATACGGCGATTTTTGCGGGGGGTATGTCGGATTCATGGGATACGACATGGTTAATTATATGAAGGTGCTCAGAGCAACGATCAGGGAGGAAGAAAACTCACTGCTCATGGCCTTTTTTCAGGTCGACGAATTTTACGTTTTTGACAACTACTGCCACAAGCTGTATGCGGCCGTTTCGGTCCTGGCCGAAGGGGACCCTGAGGCTGTTTATGTAAGGGCGCAGGAGCGTACATTGCAAATGGCGTCAGAGATTGGGGTTGCTCTGAGCGGCGCAAACAATGAAGCTGTCGTTTCGGAAATCATGCAGGATTTTTCACGAGACGAATTCATGGCCGCAGTCATGGGCCTGAAGGACGAGATCACCAGGGGCGAGTGCATCCAGACCGTGCTGTCGAACCGATACGAGATAACCGGCCTGTCCGATCCAGTGAGCCTTTACCGGCTCATGCGGAACATCAATCCTTCGCCGTACATGTTTTTCATCAAGACCGGAAACGAAATACTCTGCGGTACTTCGCCCGAGACCCATCTGAGGGTGACCAACCGCAGGGCCCTGCTCAAACCGATCGCCGGCACCTACCGGTTCGATCCGGCCCATAAAAAGGAAATCCTCGATGGGCTGCGCACGGATGAAAAGGAGGTTGCCGAGCACCTGATGCTGCTGGACCTGGCCCGCAACGATCTTTATACCGGCTGCGACCATGAATCGGTCAGAGTGACCCAGTCGTTCGAGCCCGAGATATATTCCCACGTCGTGCATCTGGTATCCGAGGTGCAGGGAAATCTCGCGGCCGGCACATCTCCATTTGACCTGTTCTGCAACACCTTCCCGGCAGGCACCGTGTCGGGCGCGCCCAAGGTGCGTGCTATAGAGCTAATAAATCAGTATGAGAAGTCGCCTCGCGGATTCTACGCGGGCTGCGCCGGTTACTTCTCGTACAGCCAGGATATCGACACCTGTATCATAATCCGCAGCGCATTCATCAGCGGCGACAGGGCGGTGCTGAGAGCGGGCGCCGGCATAGTATACGACAGCGATCCGGAAAAGGAGTATCTTGAAGTGAAGAGCAAGCTCGGAGCGATCTTCGATTCCCTGAAGCAGATCAGCGTACTGGAGGAAAGAAATGTTTTTGCTGGTTGATAACTATGATTCGTTTACCTACAACCTCTGCGCCCTGTTTCGTTCGTGCGGTGAGGAGGTGCGGGTGATCAAGAACCGCGAGTTCATCCCCGCCGACGACTACCAGGGGATCATCATATCGCCGGGCCCGTCGTCGCCCGAGAACAGCGGTACCTCGCTTGACTATCTCCGCCGGTACAGGGGCGAGAAACCGATTTTCGGCGTGTGCCTCGGCATGCAGTGCATGGCGCACGTCCTGGACTACCCGGTCGTCGGCGCCGCCACGATCAAGCACGGCAAGGTCGATACGATGAAAACCTCCGGCGACTCGCTGCTGTTCAGGAGCGTTCCCCGCGAGTTCAGGGCTGTCCGGTACCACTCCCTTGCCGTCGAGGTCGACGGGAGTATCGTAACCTCAAGGGCCGCGAGCGACGATGTGATCATGTCCATCGAAGACAGGGATAATCTTTTTTTCGGCGTGCAGTTTCATCCGGAATCCATCCTGAGCGAGCACGGTAAGACCATCGTGCAGAACTTCATCAATTTCGCCAGGGGAGCCGAATCAGGCATGGGGATGAATATGGAACAGATAATCAAAAAGATGAATTCGGGAGAGGTTCTCGCGATGGATGAGGCCTCATGCCTGTTCGATGCCATGCTCTCGGGCGGGCTGACTGAGGCCCAGATCGCCTCTTCGCTGATATCGATGAAGCTCCGGGGGGAGAGCATCGACGAGCTCGCCGCTCTTGTCATGGCGATGGACCGGCGCAAGGTGCGGTTCAGCCATTGCTCTGAGCGCGCCATCGATACCTGCGGGACCGGGGGCGACGGCAAGTCCACGGTCAACGTTTCCACCGCGGTGAGCATAATACTCTCGTCCATGGGCTACCCGGTCGTCAAGCACGGCAACAAGGCCCAGAGCGGCAAGGTGGGGTCAGCCGACATCCTCGAGGGACTGGGCTTTGACCTTTCGTACGGCGATGCCGGGCCCGAGGAATTTTTCAGGCTCAACAACTACGTCTTCATCCATGCGCAGAAGCACCATCCGGCGCTGAAGGAAATCGGCAAGGTGCGCCGCGAGCTCAAGGTTCCCACGATCTTCAACTTCGCCGGGCCGCTGGTCAACCCGGCTGACCCCGAGTACCAGATCATCGGCATCAGCTCGCGTGAACGGCTGGTCTTCATCGCCAATGTTCTTTTAAAGCTTGGCAAGAACAACGTCACGCTGTATTCTTCGTTCGACGGATACGACGAGGTGTCGACTGCCGACAGGACCGAGTGCATCACGGTAAGCAACGGCACGCTGAACCATTTCGTCATCGACCCGTCGGATTATTTCGAGCCGTTCGACATGCCGCGCGTGGCGGATGAGGCGCAGGCAAGGGAGCTTTTCCTGGACGGTATCTTCGGCCGTGACGGGATGATCGCGAACCTGTTCGCCCTGAACACCGCGCTGGCGCTCAAGACCATGAAAGAAGCGAGCCTCACCAAAGGATTCAAAGTTGCCAGGGAATTTCTGGCCAGCGGCAAGGCGGGCGAGAAGCTTGAAGCCATGACCTCGGGAGCGGCGCAATGTATCTCGATGAAATAATCGCGTACAAGAAAGAAGAGGCCAGGGGGATGAAATCCCCGTCATCTTCCCGGACCAGGCCGCTGCATGACCCGGTCGCGGCCCTGAAATCCGCGCCGTTCATCGCCGAGATCAAGCGCTCGTCGCCCTCGCGCGGCGACATCCGTCCCGATGTCGACCACGTGGCGCAGGCTCGCCTGTACCGTCAGGGCGGGGCGGGCGCGATCAGTGTGCTCACCGATAAAAAATACTTCAAGGGCGGATTCAGCATCCTGCGCGACGTTTCGGCCGCAGCCGATATCCCCCTTTTATGCAAGGATTTCATCGTGAGCGAGGTCCAGGTCGAGGCCGCGTATGCATCCGGCGCGGATTTCATTCTTCTCATCGCCGCGGCGCTCGATGAATCCGAACTGAAACGGCTATCGCTCAGAGCAACCG
>JAKLIV010000247.1 GCA_022709405.1 Spirochaetota bacterium | reverse complement strand
TTCTTTTTCCTGAGTTTTTTTTCCAGAATGCTTTTTTCCATGATCGTCTTGCCGTTTTGATAGGTTGTTGAGGCAAAAATCCCTTGTCTTTTTAGACAGATTTTCCTTAACATTGTAACTATCGGTAGATTTTTTCCGTTAATTCAATAAAAAACGCTCTTGTGGTCGCACTTATGAAAACCGTCAAAGAAGAAATCCTTGAAGTCTGGGACTGGGAAACCGGCAGGCCGACCGGCAGACCGGTCGGACGCACCCTGGCCCACCGGGAAGGCGTGCCGCACGAGGGCGTCCACCTGTGGATTGTGCGCCTGGCCGGCGTCCGCGCCGAAGTTTTGTTCCAGCACCGGTCCATGGACAAGAAAATGTATCCCGACTGCCTTGATATCACGGTCGGCGGCCACGTGCCCTTCGGCCTTGAACGCGATAAAATCCAGAAAGAGGCCGAGGAGGAGGTCGGGGTCGTTCCCCGGGACGAGGACCTCGTTGATCTGGGTTATTTCAGGTACGAGGAGCGCGACGGGGAGATATTCCACCGGGAATTCCAGCGCGTGTATATCCTGGTCGACAACAGGAGCCTCGACCGCTATTCATTCAGGGACGGCGAGGTCGTCGGCATCTACGCCGTGGCCCTGGAGGACCTCGAGGAGCTCATGCGGGGCGACAGGCCGTTGACTGCCGAAGGCTATGACGGCAGGAGGGTCTTCCGGAAAAGTATGACCCGCGCCGATTTTCATCCCCTTCTTTTCTCACCCATAATGGGATCGTACATGGGCATCGTTCTTTCCGCGGTGAGGAGCCTGGCCCGCGGCGAACCGGTGACCGCCGCGATGGAGATCAGGAGCGCCTCTACGCCATGAACGAGATAAGCTTCAGGGAGTCCCTGGACCTGGCGGACCCGCTGTACGTGGACGTGAGGTCGCCGTCGGAATACGCGCACGACCATATACCGGGCGCGGTAAACATCCCCATATTTTCGGATGACGAGAGAAAAGAGGTGGGGACCCTGTACCGGCAGGCAGGCCGGGACGAGGCCGTACTGCGCGGGACCGAATACGGCGGTCGCAAGATATCCTCCATCGTTTCGGCGATGAGCGGATACCGTGGAAAGGACATCGTCGTGTACTGCGCCAGGGGGGGGATGCGCTCGTCCTCGGTTGCGTCCCTCATATCGTCGATAGGGATCCCTGTGTACCGGCTCGACCGTGGATACAAGGGCTACAGGGCCCATGTGCTCAGCGAGCTCGCAACATGCAGGGGGGCGGGCAGGCTCGTCGTGCTCCAGGGGCTTACCGGCGTCGGCAAGACCGAGATAATCAGGCGGCTGTCGTGCGGCATCGATCTGGAGAAGATGGCGGGGCACCGCAGCTCTCTTTTCGGGGGGATGGGGCTTGTCCAGAACACGCAGAAGATGTTCGATTCGCTGCTCGCCCTGCGGCTGAGGGAGGTCGCCGGCCTGCATTACGCAGTGATAGAAGGCGAATCAAAGAAGATCGGCGGCGTGCACATGCCGGAGCCGCTGTACGCATGGATCAAGGACTCGCCGGTGATACTGGTCGAGGCCCCGATGGAGCGAAGGATCGAGGTCCTGATAACCGAATACACGGCCTCCGGCGGCGCTGACGCCGTGCCGATCGTCCAGAGCCTCAGGTCGAAGCTGGGCTCGAAAACGGTGGATGATCTGGTCGAGCTTTTCAACCGGGGGAACCTTCACGATTTCGTGGAGCTGCTGCTGGTCAGGTACTACGATCCTCTGTACCAGTACAGCCTCGACCGGCTGCATTTCATCGGCACTGTAGAGAACCTCGACCCGGACCGCGCCGCTGAAGAGGTGACCGATATGGCGGACAGTTTCCTGTTTTGAAGCAAAGATTGGCGGCTCGGACCGCCGGATATTATTCATAAAGGGGCGGAACGATGAAAAGATTTTCTGTATTCATTCTCCTCGCCGCTGTTACCGCGGCGGGATGCGCAGGGACCCAGTACAGGGATGCCGCGGAAGACAAGGGCTCCATGGAATGGGGCGCGAAAGAGATCAAGGCCACCGTGAACAAGATGGTGGACTCCCTCTACCGGCACCTGAAAGACTCGGAGGGCACGGCCTTCATCGAGGTCAAGAAAATCCGCAACAGGACCGGCGAGCACATCGACACCAAAATCATTTCTGACGAGATCGTGACGCAGCTCATCCAGAAGCGCTTCAGGTTCATCGACCGCTCGTACACCGACGAGGCCGTTAAGGAAATGGAGAAGGGGATGACCGGGCTCATCGACCCGGAAAGCGCGGTGCCCACGGGCGGGCTGGTCTCGCCGAACTATTATCTGTACGGCGAGATCCGGGAAAACATGCAGTACCCGGGGCGCACGCAGAAGCAGTACATCGTGGTGACGCTGACGCTCTCGAACCTGAAGACCGGCGTCATCGAATGGCAGGACCAGCAGAGCTTCTACAAGGTAAGCGCGACGACGCGGATTTCACACTGACGGATACCGGAACGGGGACGCATGAAAAAGCCGATATCGCTGCTGTTGTGCGCCGCAATGGCCGCGGCTAACATCTCCTGCTCGAAAAGTTACCTCGACACGATCAGGGAGCCCGAGAGCCTTTTCTACCGGGGAAAATTCCGGGAGGCCGCAAAGGCGCTTCGGCCGCTGAGCAAAAAACGGGGCAGGGACCAGCTCCTGTACATGATGGAATGCGGGTATATCCACCATGCGGCGGGAAATTACGGCGCGAGCAACGAGGTGCTGCTGCCGGCCTCCGACCTTGCCAGGATCGTTCCGGTGAGCATTGCAAAGGAAGCCGCCTCTCTCCTGACCAGCGACACGGTCACCAATTACCGCGGCGAGGACTTTGAAAAGGTCCTGTTGCGGATGTATCTCGGTATCAATTTCCTCATGCTGGGCGGCTACGACGATGCGCGCGTGGAGTTCAAGGCCGTGAACAACGAGCTTGCCAGGATAAAAAGCGAGAGCGGAGAGGCCCGCTACAGGCAGAACGTGATGGCCAAATATCTCACGGCCCTTGTTTACGAAATCACCGGGGACATGTACGGCGATCCCGAGGACCTCGAGTTCGCCTACATCGAATGCAGGCAGATACTCGATCTCAGACCCGACAGCGTGCTCGTGAAGCGGGACCTCGCGAGGCTCGCGGCGAAACTCGATTACCGGGACGATTACGAGAAGTGGGTCGCGGATTTTTCTCTTGCAGAAAATCCGTCAGACGCCGACCGGGGGGAGGCGGTTTTTCTGCTGCAGACCGGCCGCTGCGCGGTAAAGAAGTCTCGGGGCAAACTCCTCGACGACAGGACCATGAAGGGCGCGCTTGCGGTCTCGATCGCCACTGCGAATCCTGTGGCGGGAGTGACGGTCGGTGCGGTAATGGCCACGCTCGGCAGCGCCGAGAACCCGGTCCCGGTGTTCGAGCGCAGGCCCGGCAGAGTCGACCATGTCGTCATCGACGTCAGCGGAAAAAAAATCAAAGCAGAGCTTCTCGAGGACATATCGGCCACGGCGATCAGGAACATGGAGGACCGTTATCCCCTGCTGGCGCAGAAGGTGGCCGCCTCTGTCGCCGTCAAGGCCATGATGTCCGTGGCGGCGGGGATTGCGGCGAAGCAGATCACCGAAGGGGCCGGTGGAAAAAGCGCGCTGGGGGCGATACTGGGCGCCATTGCCGGAATCGGAACGGGCGCGGCCCTTTTTTCGCAGATGAGGCCCGACCTGCGATGCTGGCACACGCTTCCGGACAAGCTGTATCTCGCGAGAATCGACCTTCCTCCGGGAAAACACCAGGCCGTGCTTGAATACATGGATTCATCGGGGAAATGCATAGATAAAAAAACTCTCGAATTAAACGTGGAAAAAGGCAAAAAAGTCTTTATTAATGAGCGGTGCTTTATTTAATTGTCCATGTCCGGGGTTATGGCATGGAAATAAATGTTGGCTCCGCTGTTTCCGACAGCGCATCGTTTCAGCAGACGCAGTATGCGGTTTTCGAGTCCCTCGATCACCCGGTATGCGTCCTCGGCATCGACGG
>JAKLIV010000246.1 GCA_022709405.1 Spirochaetota bacterium | reverse complement strand
GTTTTGCGGCGGCCTTTTCGTCTGACGGGAAACATACCGGCAGTTTTGAATCCGCGAATCAAGGAGGTCCCAATGCTCGGAAAAAACAGCAGCATCGTCGTTGTCGGCGCGGGAGCGATAGGCGGCGTCACGGCCGCTTTCATGCGCGAAAACGGCTACAATGTCGAGATCGTGTGCAAGTACCCGGAACTCGTTCAAACGATCGCCAAAAGGGGGATTCATATAACGGGAGTTCGGGGGGATATTACCGTTCCCATGCCCGCTGTCGCATCGATCAGGGATCTCAAAGGCAAAAAAGACGTGATATTTCTCGCCACAAAAGCGACCGACATGCTTGCCGCCGCGAAGGAACTCCTGCCTTTCATGAAAACGGACTCTGTCCTTGTTTCGCTCCAGAACGGACTGTGCGAGGACGCGATAGCCGCCGTTATCGGAAGGCAGCGCACCATCGGCTGCGTGGTGGGATGGGGCGGCACGATGCACGCGCCCGGCGAACTCGAGATGACCTCGACCGGCGAGTTCATCATCGGCAACATAGACCACAGGCCCGACGACCGGCTCGTTCCGATCAAGGAGATGATGGACAGCGTGCTTCCCACGATAATCACCGACAATATCATCGGGCACCTGTACTCAAAGCTCATCATCAACGCCTGCATCACCTCTCTGGGCGCCCTGTGCGGCCTGTACCTGGGCCAGATGCTGGCAAAAATGAAGGTTCGGAGAATATTCATTGAAATCATGAAAGAGGCGGTCGCGGTGGCCGACGCCATGAAACTCACGATCGAGCCCTATGGAGGCAAGCTCGACTATTACCGTCTCACGAAAAACGAAACGCTTCCCGTGAAGCTCGCGGCCCATGGTCTGATCATGGTGATCGGCGTGAAATACAGAAGGCTCAAATCGTCGAGCCTGCAGTCCCTTGAGCGGGGCAAGCCGACCGAAATAGATTATTTGAACGGATATATCTGTGCTCAAGGGGACCGTTGCGGAGTCGAAACGCCGGTAAACGACGAGATCGTCCGCATGATAAAGGAGATCGAGAAGGGGAATCGCCCGATCTCCTATCGGAATTTCAACGAGGGCCTCTTCGCGAAATTCTGATTTTTACCTTATCACTTCGTTGATCAGCCTGCCCAGTGTCTGGTCGGCCGTGGTGACGGTTTTCTGGTTCGCCTCGTAGCTGCGCTGCACCTCGATCATGTCGACCATCTCGCGCACGATGTTGACGTTCGACTTCTCGAGAAAACCCTGCACTACCTTGATCTCGGCCGGGGGAAGGGGAGGGCCCGAGAATTCGGTCTCGCGGTACATCGAGTCGCCCTCTTTTTTTATTTCGCGGATGTTCTCGAAATCGACGAGCTTCAGCTTGTCGATGACGACCGGGTCGGCCCAGTCGTTGTTCGCCATGCCCACAACGTCGCGAGGGTCGAGTGAAATCCCCTCGTTGACCGTTATCTCTCCGCGTTCGTTCACGATGAAATTGTTTTTCTGCACCCTGATGATTCCGTTTTCGCCCATGACCGGGTACCCGTTGTGGTTGACCAGCACCCCGTCCTGGTTTATGGTGAAGGAGCCGTCCCTGGTATATCGCTCGCCCTTTTCGGTCATGACGGTGAAGAACCCCTGGCCCTCGAGGGCCATGTCGAAGCTGTTTTCGGTCCTCTGCAGCGATCCCTGGGTGAACTCGGTGAACACCTCGTTGACCTCGACGCCCGTGCCGAGCTTGCCAACGAAGGGCATGGTGTCATAGGACCCCGCGGGGGTGATCCCCTGGCCGCTTTCGTTGATCCTTCGTATGAGCATGTCCGGGAAGGCCTTGAACAGCGTGAGGTCTTTCTTGAAACCGGTCTTGTCGACATTTGCGAGATTGTTCGCGACTACATCGAGCCTGGCCTGCTGGGCGATCATACCGCTGGCGCCGTTGTATATACCTCTGAGCATAAGCTCCTCCTGTCTTATGTCATTATCGGCAGGAATGGCGCCCGGGCCATAACGACTTTCACCCGGGAATGGGCCCTTTTTGCAATTTTTTTGTGTCTCCCGGCCGATTTTGACTGATTTGTCCGATGCTGCCGCTGCTTCCGATGAATGCAATGCTTTTCGTTGATTTTATCTTTATAATCAATGCGTTCAGTGCAAGCTATGTCCGTCGGCGGCGCGGAGGTAGCGGGCGAGCGCCATGAGGGGGAAATACCGCCGGTAATTGTCGTAGTTGACGAGCGCGGTGTTGTTGAACAGGCCGACGATCGATTCCTCGGGCCAGTCGCCCTTTTGTGTCTGCCGCCTGATCAAAAAGCGGACTGCGCGGTGCGCGGCCTCCGAGGAACCGAGTCCCGCGTCCAGCAGAGTCATGAGCGCCCAGGCTGTATTGACCGCCTGACCCTCATTATGGTCGACCCAGCGCCCATCGAGGCATGAAAGGTGGCTCTCTCCCCACGAGCCGTCGTCCCGCTGCTTTCCCATGAGGAATACGCACGCCCGTGTGATCTCAGGCGAGTTTTCCGGAAGGCCCGCCGCCATGAGGCCGTTCACCGCGAACCATGTCCCGTAGGTGAAGCACACGGCCCAGGCTCCCCTGAATCCGCCTTCAGGCCGCTGCTGCTCAAGAAGAAAGGCCGCGCCCCGCCTGATCGCGCGGTCGATTTTTCGGCGCATATTCCCGTCGTATTTCGTCTTTTCCCGGGAAAGGAGCTTGAGGCACGAGGCGGTGCATTCGACGTGAGAATGATCGATCATGATGTCGGCGAAAACGCTCGATGGGTTCAACAGCTCGAGCCACTGCCGGCCCCTTCTCTTTTCGTAGGTCGCCCATCCGCCGTCGGAATTCTGGTATTTGAGTATGAAGCGGATGCTCAGGTCGAGTTTCTCGTCGCTCACCCTTTCGTCGGGCGCGACCAGGCCTTGCACCAGAGACTGGGCGATGTATCCCTCCGCCGTGCAGTCCGTCACGGGCCAGCCCTGGTCCCGGTCGCTGAAAGGCCAGGCCCCCGCACGATTCTGGCGGTGGAATTTTTTGGCGCGCGGCAGTTCCGCGGTAATCTGGTTGTCGCGAATGAACTCATATGCGCGCACTAAAGTGTCCCGGTATTCATCGATGCAATCTGTTTCATATATCGACTGAACCGCAAACGCGGTGTCCCATAGAGCGGTCGAGTTGTATCCGTTGATCTTCAGCCCTTCCGGGGAGTAGAACCGGTATTTTTTCATCGCATCAACGCCGAGCCTGAAATGCAGGCCCCTGCGGTCCACGAACGAATGCGCGACCGTGTTCAGTATCCTGTTGACCGGGCCGATCCCGAAATAAAATGTCGAACGCTCCTCGTAGAGAATATGCCTGTATACGGAGGCGATCGCTTTTTTTCTGATGAATTTAGAATGGCGCTTCTCGTATGCGCAGAGCAGTGTGTTGATCCGCATGAACAGCTTCGAGTACGGGCGGTAGCAGTCTTCCGGGCACAGCGTGTTCCGGTGGGCGGCGAAATCGATGGCTTCGTATTTTTCGGTGTAGATGTCCGCGCGCAATTCGCGGATGAAATCGTTTTCCGGTATAGTTGCTCTGAGCGCGTACAGCATGGCCATGGGCAGGTACACCAGGCGCGAGTGGCACCAGAACCTTGACGGATGAAACGGCAGCCGTCGTGGAAGAATCCACAGCTCGGGTAAAAGAGGGTTCAGTCCCTCGTAAGGGCACAGGTTCATAAGGGCGAGCAATGACTTTCCCCAGCTCGCCGCTCCCAGCGCGCCGCCTCGGTCCCTGATCCACTTTCTCATGGGGACCAGATGCTCACTGTCCCGGCCGCAGCCGAGTATTCTCAGCGCAACATAGCTCATCACCGTGGTGAACATCCTGCCGGTGTCGTGCGGGTGCATGCCGACGCTCCCGTCCCCGTTCTGCACCTTACGGTAATAGGCGATGAAGAGTCCGGCGTCCTTCTGCTCGACCGGCTCTCCGGTAACATGACAGGCGATGATGTACATGGGGATGAGGAAGAGCACCCCGCCGTAATCGCCCTGCCAGGAGCCGTCGTCGTGTTGTCTGGATGCGAGGTTCGCCAGCGCCCTGTCTATCGCCGAGCGTATC
>JAKLIV010000245.1 GCA_022709405.1 Spirochaetota bacterium | reverse complement strand
CCGCACGATTTCTGGCCGAAACCGAAGCGCCTGAGCATGGAATACAATTCTTCGCGTTTCAGGTCCTTCACGGCCTTGATTATGCCGACATTGCAGGAGTTGCTTATTATTCCCTCCATGTCCAAGGTGCCGTGGATCCCGGTGCAGTTTATGGTCGCGTCTCCGATATCGACGCTGCCCGCGCAGGTGTAATACCTGCCCGGGACAAGCCTTCCATATTCGACGAGCGCGGCCAGAGAGATGATCTTCATGGTCGATCCGGGTTCGAACGAATCGATGACAGAAAAATTCCTCCTCGCGAAAGCCGGATACTCGTAGTACCTGTTGGGATCGAAGTTCGGATAATGCGCCAGCGCGAGAACCCTTCCGGTCGCGACTTCCATCACGAGCGCCGCGCCCTGCCTGGCGCTATGCCGCCTGACCGAGGCCTCGATTTCGGCCTCGGCGACGCCCTGAACGAAACGGTCGATGGTGAGCCATACGTTTTTGCCGCGTATGAGCGCGTAATCGGCGTCGCTCCCCGCGTCGACGCCTTTGGCCATGAGCAGGTCGTCATGCCCGAATTCGATGCCCTCGAGGCCGTTGTTATCGATGCCCGCGAAGCCGATGATGTTCGAGGCGAGGTTCCGGTTGGGATAGACCCTGAGGTGTTCGTTTTTGAAGTACAGCCCCTTAAGGCCGAGCGACCTAACCTGCTCGGCGGTGCGGTCGTCGAGCTTGCGCCTGAGCCACACGAAATGCCGCTTTTTGCCGAGCCTTTCCTCGATTTCGCGCGACGGCAGTCCGATGATCGGCCCGATCAGGCTCGCTACATCGGCCGCGTTGTCGATTTCCATCGGATTAGCGAAGAGAGACCGGCTTTCAATGGTCATGGCCAGGATATAACCGTTGCGGTCTTTGATGGCCCCGCGCCGTATCTCGGGCCTGGGGTTCGAATCGATCAGTATTTTACCGGAAAAATGGAGGGATGCCAGCTTCCCGATGAGAAAAAGGGAGGCCAGGGCAAACAGAACGGCGCTTATATAGACTCTTCTCCTGAATATGCCCTGGTCCATTATCCCTCAGCCATCGGGGCGTGTCCTGCGTTTACATCACCCGCTGACCGGCCGGATCAGCGGATCAATCCGAAGCGCGAGAAGTCGAAATTCAGGACCTGGCTGGTGTTCCAGTACAGGATAAAGGCCCTGCCCTTGATTTTTTCTATCTCAAGGTACCCGAAGTATCTTCCATCCTGGGAATTCTCCCTGTTGTCTCCGAGCACGACGACCTTTCCCTGCGGGACGACCCCGTCGATTTCGTTTTTCTCTCCCCCGAAATTATACCATCTCGTAATGCCCTTGGTATAGGGTTCCTCGAGCTTTTTGTTATTGATCCAAACAGAACCCTCTTTGATCTCGAACCTGTCGCCAGGAAGCGCTATGCACCTCTTTATGTAGTCCTTGTCCTGCTCGTGCGGCGGCCTGAAAATGACGATATCGCCACGCTCAACACCTCTTATGCCCAGGCAGGAAAGGTGCAGCGACTTCTCCATACCGAACATCTGTGGAATGATCGGGCCATAGGTGATCTTCTCGACGAACAGATGGTCGCCGATCTGGAGAGTGTCCTCCATTGACCCGGTAGGAATATAATACGCCTGGACGATGTACTGAATGATGTGGACCGCCAGAACAAGGGCCACGACGACTGCGTCGACGAATTCCCATATCTTGCGGTAATTCTTTGTCCTCTTCGGGGCCATGTCCTGGAAAGCGGCCAGGAGCTTCTCACGGTCGTCTTCGGCGAGCAGCATCAGCGGAAAGGATATCCTGTCATATTTTTCCTTGATGACCAGGTTGCCGAGAATATTATGCTCCAGATAGGTGATTGATTCAGTGCTTATCCTGTAGCCATTCTTGCTGTCGTGCACGATGATTTCAGCCGGAGCGACGCTGATTTTTCCCCCGCTGAATTTGACATACTTGATGATATGGTTCGCGACCCTGGCCAGGAGGATAAATGTGGCGAGGCTGCCTATGAAATACACGGGCGTGAAGGGCGTCTTGACGAACGGAAGCGCCACGGCCAGGAATTGGGTCGAATATATGAACAGAATGAGGTAAAGCAACCGCTTCAGGAAAAAAACGGCGGCTTCCCGGCCTGCGATTACCGAAAATTCCGCGGGATTGATCTTTTCCTTGTCAACGCGAAGAAACTGAATCATGAATTTCTCCAGTCTGAATTTAATTTCATCAGCCCGGGCCGGGCGGTAAACAGATCATGAAAACAGCTCATGTTTGCCGGAATCGGCCGTTTGCGGTTGATTATTCGCCAAAAATTGAATAATTGTACAAAATTTATTGCATAAATAATTGCATCTATATAAAATAGGCACAATCAAGTGTCTACAATTTTTTTACAATGAAATTATTTACTGAAGCGACAAAAAAACTCTCACCGGAACAGCTACAGGATTTATCGTCACATTTCAAGCTAAAAACCATAAACCCTGCTACGCTGAAAACCGCCCTGCTTTCCCCTGTCGGAATAGACTCCGTTCTGCGGACGCTCAATACCGACGAGCTGAAAGTCCTCAGGTCGGTGTACCAGCACGAGGACGGCATCAATTACGGCGAGATCGACAAGGACCTCAAGCTCGGGATACATAATATTGAAAGGATCACGCGGGTCCTCATGCAGAAACTGCTGATCTATACGATCAAAAACAGGCAGCTGCTCAGCAACAAGCTCGATAAAGTATACGGGATCGAGGAGATAGCGCCGTTCATACATATTGAAAACTCTTCTTTGATAAAAGAAAAGCTGAAAAGCTGCGCCGATCTCGCCCTGACGCATAACAGGGAAATACGCGCAGCCCAGTACATGGGCGGCGAAAAAACCGTCAGGCTTCTGAACATGATGACTCTGGCGGGCGGGATCGTGACCCTGGATGAAGCGATAAAGAAGGCCGGGGAAAAAACCGTCAACCAGTTGATTCCGGAGCTCCAGAAAAAAGGGATCCTCGACGTTTACCAGTCGATCGAACCGGAATTCAGCGCTTACCTTATTCTTGACAGGCAGTATTTTTTCTCGGCCCTCAACGAGGAGGCCGAAAAAATAACCGCACCGGCGATCCAGAACGGCTACACCGCCGTGCTCAACATATTCTACGCGTTCGACACCATTTCGACCTTCGGCTTGTTCCTTACCAAACAGAACGAATTCAGAAAAATCGACAAGCGGCGTATAATCGAATCAATGGCCTGGATCAAGTGCGGCAAGGGTGAGCATTATTCCCTTGAAAAGACGGCCGAGATGTCGCTGTTTCTCCTGAACAGGCTCGACTGCCTCACCGTTAACAAGGACATCATCACCGTTTCCCTGCGAAACATCAAAAAAGACATCGAAAACCCCAGAAAGATCCTTTTCCGCATAATCAAATCTCTCGAAAGCCCGGCGGACGAAACCTCGATCTTCCCCTGCCCGGTGGATCTTCCCGAGCCCATGATACTCCAGATCATCCTGAAAATTTTTCACGAGAGGCCGAAACTCGCGAGGAGCGCGGTCATAGCCCTCGCGCTCGCCATGATCTACTCTCAGAAAAAAAAGCCGCTTAACGAATGCATGAAGCAGAAGGAGAGGATCTGCAAGGAAATCGAGAACACGCTCGTACTCTTCGTCATTCTCGGAATCGTTGATTACCATCACGGCATCTTCATCGTGTCCGAGCCGGGAAACGAAGCGCTCCAGATGCTTTTCAAGACATACGCCCCGCCGAGGCAGGAGAAGCCGCAGAAGTGCGTGTATATCAACCCGGATTTCACGATACTGATTCCCACGCACGAAATCAGCGCGCTGAGCCTCTTCAACCTGCTGGCTCACTCCGAGATAGTGAAACAGGACGTACTGCTTCACGCCCTGGTGAGCAAGGCGTCGATCGTGAGGGCGCAGAAGAGGGGGATGTCGCTCCGCTGCTTCCTGGACGCTCTCGAAAAACACTCGAAGAACCAGATACCGCAGAACCTGAACTTCCTGCTGAACGAATGGTCGACCCAGACCATCAGGATCGATATTTCCCTGAGCATTCTGCTGAAAACGAGCCACCCGTCGTTCATCGACGAGCTCTACCTCGGCAAGATGAAAGAGGCGATCATCGAAAGGATATCGGACACGCACGTGATCATCTCGAAAAAACACATAGATGACGTGATAAAAACGGCCCAGAAGAAAGACGCGGTGATAAGCCTTTTCATGGACAGCG
>JAKLIV010000244.1 GCA_022709405.1 Spirochaetota bacterium | reverse complement strand
GAGTGCGGATCGACCCAGAACTCACCTCTGGACCCCTTCCAGGGAAGACCCGTATCCCGGTCCATGATCGCGTACCTGCCTTTGTATGCCTGATACAGCTCGCGGTCTTTGAACACGACGATGCGGGCGATGGCGTAAATTTCGTTTTTCTTCAGTTTTTTCAGGATGTCGGACACTGGCAGGGGCTTTCGTGCTGATCCGATTTCGGCGGCAGTGATGTTTTTTGTCGGGAAATAAACGCAGCCGAAATCGTCCTTCATGTCTATGACGATCGAGTTGAATCCGGATTTTTTTATGATCCGTATGAGCGAATCGAGCTTTGCGCGCACCGCCGGGACGCTTGCATAAATCGCCTTTCTGTCCAGGGATTCAGCATGGGGCGTTTTGATCTTCCTTTGATTCCAGCTTGAAGGATAATAAACCCGGAAGACTTTTTTATCCGCATAAGCAATGGCAAAGAGCGATGATCGGTTGATGGGCGGTTCGTCCGGATATTTCCCGGCATTCGACCATGTATCTGAACCGGTTTTGTATAATGAACCACCGATCGAGGCAATGAGAGAACCGCCGTCGCCGGAAATCGAGTCGACCCGGTAGAATCTGTTTTTTGCATCGGGTTTAAGCTCTTCTTTCCATGAAGAGCCGTTTCGGCATGAGTAAAGCCCTTTGCCGCAGGCAAATCCGGCATAGAATCTTGCAGGTCTGTTTGAATCGATGCAGAGGGACGTCACTTCGTCATAAAAATGCAGGCCGGCAGAATAGGGCTCGTAAGGGAGACCGGAGTTGATTTGTCTGAAATTCCCGCCGGTTGAAATGAATATTCCCGCGAAGGATGTGCCTGCCAGAACGGTATTCCCGTTTACGGCGAGCGAGGTGATATAGCACCTGGAGTTGATCCCGGGACGCGGCATAGGGCGCCATGTATCTCCGCGGTCGTATGATTCATACAGGTCGTGTTTTGTCGCGCACAGGATTCGGAAAGGGTTCTGCGAATCCGCGGCGAAAGCCGATATCTTCCTGTATGCCTGAGGCCTCCTGTACATGCTCCGCGTCCTGAAAAGGGGGGATGACGCATCCTGCCAGGAATCCGCCTCGGGGTCGAGCCTGAACAGGCCGTGAGCGCCGGTTGCGAGATACGCGTATCCGCCCTGAGCCGGGCTCGCGTAGATGCCGGCAGGCTCGATTTCGTCGGGCAGCCCGTCCATGATTTCATCCCAGCCGTCGTCTTTGCTCCACCTGTACACCGAACCGTCGTTGCTGATCGCATACCGGTGCGCCGCGCTGGAATCTTTTCCGTGACCGGCGGGCATAATAAGCATAAATGGGACGAGAAGTAATAAATTAAATGCAATCAGAGACAGGCGGATGGATTTTTTTTCGTGGAGTCTGATCACCTGCACAGCATTCCTGATTCGATCTTTTCGCTGAACATTTCCTGGTTGAGTATGATATACGAGTATCCCTGCTCGGTCAGGAAAAGCTGCCTGTTGTGGGCGAAGCGTTCTTCGACCGTGTTGGAGCTGATTATCGTGTAGAAATACGCGCGGTTCTCGTTTTTTTTCGGGCGCAGTATCCTGCCGAGCCGTTGAGCTTCCTCCTGGCGGGAGCCGAATGTCCCTGAAACCTGGATCGCCACATTGGCGTCGGGCAGGTCGATCGAGAAGTTGGCGACTTTTGAGACGACGAGTATCTTGAGCTCGTCGTGCTTGAATTTTTTGTACAGGTCTTCCCTCTCCGAAACGGGCGTTGATCCGGTGATCAGCGGGAGCCTGAACCTTTCGGCGAGCTCCTTCAGCTGGGAAATATACTGGCCTATGATAAGGATATTCGCGCCCTGGTGGGTCTCGATTATACGGCCCACGATGTCGAGCTTGAGCGGGTTCTCGGATGCTATGCGGAACTTGTCCCGGTCTTTGGAGACCGAATACGGAAGCCTCATGTCTTCGGGCAGGTCTATCCGGACTTCGGTGCAGAGCGCCTCCGCGATCCACTGTGATTTCTCGAGTATTTTCCAGGGCATGTCGAACTTTTTCGGGCCGATGAGGCTGAACACGTCGGTCTCCATGCCGTCCTCCCTTATCAGTGTAGCGGTGAGGCCGAGGCGTCTTTTAGACTGGATCTCGGATGTCATCCTGAACACGGGCGCGGGGAGCAGGTGCACCTCGTCGTATATTATCAGGCCCCAGTTTTTCTTGTTGAATATGTCGAAGTGGACGAAGGGCCCGCTCTTGTTTTTGCGGTATGTCAGGATGTTGTAGGTCGCGATGGTTATGGGCTTGATTTCTTTCTTTTCTCCGGAGAATTCACCGATCATGTCCGGGGTTATGGTGGTTTTGTCGATCAGCTCGTCTTTCCACTGGCGCAGGGCGATAGTGTTGGTCACGAGGATGAGGGTTTCGGTTTTCAGCATGGACATGATCGCGATGCCGACGATTGTTTTTCCGGCGCCGCAGGGAAGCACGACGATGCCGCTTCCTCCCTCGGACCCCCCGCCGCGGTAGAAGGCGTTGACCGCGCTCTGTTGGTAGTCGCGGATGATGAAAGGAAGCCCGCCCTGAATGGTGTCCTGGAGGACGATTTCACAGGGGTCGCCCTCCTCGTATCCTGCAAGGTCTTCGACCGGGAACCCCATTTTGATCAGGGTCTGTTTGATGTGGCCGCGGTACATTTTTTTGATGATGACGGATTTCTCGTCGACCGGGGCCTCGATGTAGGCCTGCATTTTTTTGTTGTGAAGGATTTCCTTGAGGAGAATGGAGTCTTCGGAACACAGATAGATATTGCCATCAAGGGCTATGAGCTTCAGCAAACCGTATCTGAGCATCTGCTCCTTGATGGTGGTGATCACCACCTCAGGGATATCGTACCGGGAATATACTTTCAGATTGTCAATGATGTCTTTGTACGTGCGGCCGGATGCCGCTGCGTTCCACAAGGACAGGGGCGTGATCCGGTATGTGTGAATATGCTCGGGGCTTTTCTCGAGCTCCGCAAACGGGGATATCGAATCGCGGGCGTCCTCAAACTGCGGATTGTCAACTTCAAGAAGAATCGTGTTGTCGCTCTGTACAATTACTGGTTTTATCATCGGCCATTCCAAGGCAAGCTTATTTGATTGAGGAAACACAGTTTTTAAGCAAGGGGGGTGATTTTGTCAAGACATTAATTACGATGGGAGCAGGGGGTTTTTGAACGGGCAAGCCTCCTGAACTGGAGGCCTGCCCATGTGGTTCTTACTTAACCAGCTTTGCAAGCCGCGTCTGGACTTCCTGGGCTTCTTTTACAATCCTTTCGATGACCTGTTTTACCGTGGGCGTATCATGAATGATGCCGGTAATCTGGCCGAGGGGAAGGATTCCCTTGACATTGTCCCCGTCCATGGTGCCCACTTCAAAGGCTCTGAATCCGATCGCCATGCGCGCCATTTTGATCGAATTTTTAGGTCCTGACATGAGGATGTACAGGGCAAGCTTGAGCCAGGGCAGGCCGAGGAGCCTGGTGATCTGTCTCGACCTTATCATGGCGCTCAGGGGATTCAGTTTCTTTTTCATGAGCCTGCGGGAGCCCGGAGCGTCCATCATCCTTGCGGGGAGGCCGTCGAATTTGTCGGTGTAGATGGTGTCATAGGGCGTTTTTTCGATGCTCATCTTTTTCTGGGCTTCGTGCACCGGGCTCTCTTTGGTGTTCATAAAGCGCGTTCCCATGGAGATCCCTTCTGCGCCCAAAGCGAGAGCGGCCATGAGCCCACGGCCGTCGGCGAAACCGCCGGCTGCGATCACCGGTATCTTGACGTTTTCGGCGATATGGGGCACCAGGGCGAGCGAGGTGACGTCGCCGCCGTGGCCTGCAGCCTCATGGCCGGTGACGATGAGGGCGTCCGCGCCGTCTTTTTCAGCAGCTTTAGCGTGCTTAAGGGTGGTTACCGTTGCGACGACCTTGCCGCCGTACGCATGAACCGCCTTGCAGATCCAGTCTCCCTTGCCGAGCGCGTAGTTGACGACAGGCACTTTTTCTTCAATTATGACTTTCGCGTTTTTTTCGGATCCGGGGAAATACAGGGTGACGTTCGCGGCAAAGGGCTTTTTCGTGAGTTTTTTGGTTCTCTGTATGTAGTCCCTCGTCTGCTCCGGCTTAAGTACTCCGGTTGCGAGTATCCCGAGGCCGCCGGCTTCGGCCACCGGCGCAACCAGTTCGGGCGTGCTGATCCAGCTCATTCCCGAAAGCACGATGGGATGCTTGATCCCGAAAAGTTCAGTTATTTTTGTTTTCATG
>JAKLIV010000243.1 GCA_022709405.1 Spirochaetota bacterium | reverse complement strand
TGTTGTATTATAAGTATTCCCGTTTTCGAAGGCCTGGTTATTGTAAATGGCGGGTTTGGAACAATCAAGAATAAATAGGGATGGCGGCGTAAGATTTTTGAAAACCCCCGGAAACGGTTATAGTTTCTTCTTTATTAATTTTTTGCTTGAACAAAAGACGATGATTTTTAATATAACAGCGGTTTTTTTATGAAAACCTTGTTTTATATTACTCCTTATGGATTTCTGGAAGTATTGAGTGTTAATTCTGTGAGAAGACTCTCCGGTCGCTTTCGTTCAGGCTGTACCGGATCAATGTGCAAGGAATAAAATGAATATCATCATCAATAAATTCGGCGATTCGCTGGCTCATCTGGTTCGGAATTCCCTCTTCGACCAAAACAGATACGGCGACTCTTTCGTTGAAGGCAAAGAATCATACCGCGAAATTCTCTGTATGGCCGCCGGCATGGTCGCCCGTTTTTCAAGCGAACAGGCCTCGGCGGTAAAAGTGTGCATCTGTACGGACGATAAAAGCGTCATGGCGGCGGCCATCGTCGCTTCGCTTGCCGGCGGCCCGGACCTCGTACTGCCCTATTCTTTTTCTGAACAGGTGCTTGTCGAAACGCGCGAACATACCGGTTATACGGCGGTAATCAGCGAGAACGGGCTGGAGATTGGCGGCGTCGAAATTTTGAATCCGGCGGATTTTTCCGGCGACCCTGCTTCCCTCTCGATGGTACGCGGCCTTGATTCCGAATTCCTGTGCCTCTTTACAGGCGGCTCGACCGGCAAGCCTAAGGCGTGGGGCAAGACGGTCCGCAACGTCTTCGCCGAGGCGATGTATCTCGCCAAGAAGTATTCTTTTTCAAGCGGCGATAAAATACTGGCGACGGTGCCGCCCTACCATATATACGGATTTCTTTTTTCTGTACTGGTTCCGCTGGTTTCGGGCGCGGTGGTGATCGAGCGGGTGTGCACTTTTCCAAGGGAAATCATCAACGCGATCGAGCAGGACTGCCCCACCATTCTCGTTTCGGTGCCTGTTCATTACCGCATACTCAAGGGCTTCGAGTTCAGCGGCAATTTGCTGAGGGCCGCTTTTTCGTCCTCGGGCCCGCTGGCTCCGGAAGACGGCGCATATTTTTCCGAAATGACCGGGGTCCCGATATTCGAGGTATACGGTTCAACGGAGACCGGAGGGATCGCCACACGCTGCCGCTACAGGGGTGAGACATCACTCAGGGTTTTCGATAACATCGACTGGAAGATAACCGACGAACGCCTCTGCGTCCGGTCCGAATTCATTTCGCCGGCCCTGCCGGTCGATAAAAGGGGATATTTCACCACCGGCGATCGTGTCGAAAAAGACGGCCGGACGAGCTTCAAGCTGCTGGGGCGCGCAGACGGCATCGTCAAGATCGGCGGCAAGCGGATTGATCTCGGCGAGATACAGGAAAAGATCACGGGCATCGAGGGAGTCACGGACTGCGTCATTGTCCCTCTTGAGTCGCGCAACGGCAAAGAGGCGGACCTCGCGGCCCTTGTCGAAGGCGCGGTTGACGAATCGGTGGTCAGGGACCGCATCAAGGACATGGTCGAGCCGTATGCGCTTCCCCGCAGGATAAAGGTCGTGCATAAAATACCGCGCGTTCTGACCGGCAAATACGACAGGAAGAAAATCCTCGATTTTTTCGCTCAATAAGGCATATCATGGGAGACAGAAAAGCGTTCATGTTCCCCGGCCAGGGCTCCCAGTATGTGGGGATGCGCGCGCCCCTGGGCGGGTTTTCGGATGAGGTGAATGCCGCATTCGAACTCGCCGATCGCGTACTCGGCTTTTCGCTGACCGGCCTTATCGACCGCGGGCCAGACGAAGATCTTCTTAAAACATCAAACACTCAGCCTGCGCTCCTGGCAATGGCGCGCGCTTATTCAATCGCCCTGGATAGTAAAGGGCTCAGGGCCGACATCGTCATGGGACACTCGCTGGGCGAATACGCCGCGCTTGTATACGCGGGCGTCGTCGAATACGATCAGGCTCTCGTTATCGTAAGAGAGCGCGGCAGGCTGATGGAGCAGGCGGTGAATGATTCACCCGGGAAGATGGCGGCGGTAATCGGCGCCCAGAGGGACACGCTGGAAAAGATCGTGGCCGAATGTTCGGCCGCCGGCGTGCTCGAGATAACCAACTATAATTCGCCGGCCCAGGTGGTTCTTTCGGGCCAGAAGGCCGCGCTCGAACGGGCGGTCGGCGAAATCAATTCCAGGAACCTGGGCAAGGCCATCGAGCTCAACGTTTCCGCCCCGTTTCATTCATCGCTCATGAAGCCGGCCGCCGAAAAATTTCGAAAGTATCTTGCGGATTTCAATTTCGAAAAGCCTTCGATTCTGTTTATCGACAACGTGACCGGTATGCCCGAATCCGATCCTGAAAAGATCAGGGAGAAGCTCGTGCTCCAGCTTTCGATGCCGGTTCAGTGGGAGAAATCAGTGCTCACCGCACAGTCAAACGGCGCCGCCTCATTCATCGAGTGCGGGCCCGGCAACGTGCTCGCCGGCCTGGTGAAGCGCATAGTACGCGGGGTCGAGATCAAGACCGGCGAGAAGCTGCTGGCCCTGTAGCGAATCCTCAAAAAATACCGGAATTAACAGAAAAATTTTGTCACCTGATCCCCTGTTTTGGTGCTTTAAATCTGTATATCGTGCTTTCCTGGATCGCCGATTAATCAGCGTGAAGAATTTTTTCTCATGCGCATGCCCTGAAAATGGACATGACGTTCAAATTGTGGTCTACGCAGAGGGTCATGGTTCTGCAAATATCCGCTGTATGACATCGCATAACAGGAAATTTCGATTATATATGAGTCATAAAAAAATGAATTGACACGCACCATAGTGCCGTTGAGATGTATTGAAAATACTCGATATCGTTCGGAGACCGTTATGAGACACATGGTGATGGTCTTTTTAACCACAATGGCAGTAAGCTCCTGCGACAACCTGTTTTATCACGATATAGACCCGGTTGATCCGGCGCCGGTAGTAAATAATATCATTCCACCGGATAAAGCTACCGGAGTGCCCATCAACACGAGTATCGTCATCAGTTTCTCCAAAAAAATGAATTTATCTACCATTAACAAGGAATCGATAATCATTAAAAAAATTATTAAATCTATAATCAACGGCAAGGAAACCATAATTGAAGAGTTCGTCAATGGCAATGTTAAGGCCGATAACAACGGAATATACAAGGCCCAATTCACTCTTCAGGATGCCGATTTTTTTGATCCGTTTCAGGAATACACGATTACCATCCGGCGGCCTATTCGCTCATTGTCCGGGAAAAAACTCGAGGATGAGGTTGTTACACGTTTTACAACCGGTGGGGATAAAGACTTAAGTCCGCCAGAGCTTGTGTATGTGTCGCCTGAATATGTGGTCGAAAAGAAAAACAAACTTGGAAAAGTTGATATATATTTATATTTCAGCGAATTGATAATGCTCGATTTTCTGAATAATTCAAATATTTCAGTCAGTCGTATGGATGGAGAAGAGCCCAGAAGCATAGATGGCAATTTTTCATATCGGTTTCTTGTTGATTCCAGGCAATCCAACCTAATTATTATAGAGCTTGATTTTTATAATATTTTTAACACACCGGGGAATTATCAGCTAACATTCTCTCCTGATGATCCGATTAAAGATACCGCCGGGAATAAGTTGTCCGGACCTTTTTACCATACATTCAGGCATCTGACGCGTTATAATAGTCCAATGGAAACAGACTGCTGGCTCTCCGGCGAAGACTCGGAATGCGGACAGTAATCAATATGGGAATGATCGGGTGACGGCAGGGCATGCTATTCTGGAAAAACAGGAAATTCGCCGAGGTGTTCAATGACCATTATGCCATGGTCTTCAACCTCGTGAATATGAAGGTCAACAATCCTGACGAGGCCGAGGACATCTGCCAGGAGGTCTTCATCAGGCTTTACGAAAAGCTCGATATGATCGAAAACCCTAGAACATGGCTCATCGGCGCTTCACGGCTCGAGGTGATGGCGTATTATCGCAAGGTCAAGCCGGACCTGGTCGACAGCGAAGACATGTTCCAGGACATGAACCTCGCTTTCGTGAATGGGATGAGAGAAACCCGCATGATCATCAACGATGTTCTCGAAAACGAGGATAATTTCGAAAAAGAGTGCGACATCGCGCTTTTCAGCCTCATCGCGATCAATAATTACACGTACGAGGAGGCCGGCAGGGAGCTCGGCATGACAAAGCGCCAGGTCAGATACCGG
>JAKLIV010000242.1 GCA_022709405.1 Spirochaetota bacterium | reverse complement strand
ATTAATTTCGATAATCTTACCAGTCATATGAGTCCTCCTTCTGATTTAAATTGTGTGGTTACTATTTAAATCGTCAGATCGAGGACTTTTTTATTCTCTAAATGTGCGAAAGATATTGTACAGTACCGACGAAGAAATAAAAAAACGGCCCCTGAAAGGCCGTTTCCATTTTACCGTTCTTCTATATTTCATTGGAATTCTATTTTTAATCCAAGAACTTTGCCAATTTGCAATAAAGTTTTAAGGGTAACATTAGACCCTTTTTCTATTGCGGAAACCTGCTGCTGTGTCAATTTAGCCTGTCTTGCAAGATCAGCCTGTGAAAGGCGAAGTTTTATCCTTGCTTGCTGTATCTCGACAGACAGCCTTGCAATTTCAGATTCTATATCATATGCCTTTTTGAATTTTTTATCTTTTAACTGTTTAGCAATATACTCCTTATGTAACATAGTGTGCCTCCTTTTTTAAATACGCTCTCTATTTATTTTTTCATTTTATTTAAATACTTTTTAAAATCATCGATCGACTTGAACCGCCTTTTAAAATCCCCCCTTATTTCCTGCGCTTTTTTTATTTCTTTCTCGGGAACCGAGCCCCCATGTTTTGTAAACTGATGAGTCAAAACAATATAATTTTTAAAAACAAAAAAATATAATATCCTTTCCTGATTGCCTGATAATTTAATCCGTAATTCATGTATCCCGTCCTTTAATAAGTCAGCATAAGGCCGGGGAAGATTTGGGCCATGTTCTGCCAATTGATCTATCCATGCAACGGCTATGGCTCTCTGTTCTGATTTTAAACAATCAAGAAATTCAGCTATTTCGCATTGATTGTCGTTTTCATAATAATAAATAATCCAATTACTCATTTTTGCAATCTACATAATATATTATGTTAATAATATACATATTATATTATGTAGCGTCAAGTAAAAAATAAAAAAACCGGAAATATATTTTCCGGTTTATAAAATTTTAAAAAAGCCTTGCATCCGGGGCTTTTTTTGTCAATAGTTACACATTCGGCTGAGGCGAAGCCGGTCTCTTAAGGTGCAGGAGCGAAGCCCGCGTGAACAAGGGCGACAACTCGTTGCTGGTATCGCGAATTGTATCCAATAAATCTCGCCTTTCTGCCGGCGGTTGGTATTACATAACCACGGTACACAGAAAAATCACCGATGCGATGAATGCCAGAAATTTCAGGAGCGCGGTAAGATCTTTGCCCCTGAAAAAAATTCCGGCCAGGGTCAGCTGACTGTAGTGCAGCGCGAGCCGGGCTATTGTCCTGAAATCAAGCGTGGAAAAAATCGAGTCAAAAGTACCGAACGGAAACATTTTCGGGATGTTCCCCCGCGTGTATTCGAGCATCCATGCCTCGTCTTTGATCCGGTAATGCTTGATGACCCCGGCGCCGAGATACAGCGGATACTCGCTCTTTTCGGTGTTTATCTCGGGCTCGAACCTACCTTCATATTCGCACACCAGTTCGCCCTTGAATAAAAAGTCGAAAACTTCCGAGGCGTACCGGCCCGAATGCCCCTCGGTGCCGATGCAGCTGCCGAAAATTATTATGTATTCCCTGATTGATGCGTGCAGGAGCATGAGCTGCCCCATGGCTCCGCCGGCGTTATTGAACATCCATTTCTGTTTTTTGCAGATATGGCCCGGGTATTTCCTGTCGAGCTCGCGGGTTATCAGCAGGATCGCTTCATCGGTGGGTAGCCCCACCGCTTTTTTTCGGATCTCGTTGAGCTCCCGGGGATCAAACAGAAATTTTTTCCCGGGCATGAGATGGTTCGGTACAGCTGGCTTGTTCATGGAAACTTCTCCGTAATAGAAATTGAATGCACAATTTATATACGGATGGCGCATCCGTGTCTTCCTGAATTATACCCGGGTATGAATCACGAACTGCAGAATTATAATTCTGCAGTTTCTGGAGTGATATTTAATTTCTCTGGGCCGGGTTAAGGTCTTTGATGTGCCTGTAGGCGAAACGCGGCTCAAGCGGGAGGGCCCGTATCATGTTTTCAGGCATAAAATTTTATTAAATTATCAATTCAATCACTGCTGAGCTTTCTAGAATTTTATGGCAACGATGGAAATATCATCGTTAAGGTCGGAATCCCTGCATGCTGTCATGAAATTCTGCTTTAAATAATCGATAAGATTTTCCGGATTTTCATCAAGGAAACGGAGAACGATTTCGGCGAGCTTGCGCTCTCCGTGTCCTACATCCATCCGGTCGCCACCGAAGCATTCCGTAACGCCATCAGTATAAAGTACGAGCCAGTCTCCGGGTTCATACAGGATGACACGCTCTTCGAACGTTTCTTCGGCGGCAAGTCCCAGCGCCTTGCCCTCGGTATTCAGCATGACCACTTCCCGTGACTGCGACCGCACCAGCATCTGGTCATTGTGGCCCGCGCTGGCATACGTTATAAGCTTGTTATGAGCATCGATGACGGCATAAAACAGGGTCACGAACATGCCGTTTTCGGAATCCTGGAAAATATATCGATTGGCATTTTTCAGGAGGCCGGCCGGCGTACTGTCGATCCTGCGTTCTGCCCTGACTATGTTAAGGGCGGAGCCCATAAACAATGCTGCAGGAATTCCCTTTCCCGAAATATCCGCAACCAGAATTGAATATTTGTTTTCGTTCAATCTGGAAAAATCATAAAAATCGCCGCCAACAGAACGGGCGGGCCTGGTGAAGTATGCCAGTTTATGACCGTTGAAGGCATCTGGTATAAGCCGAAGAAATTTTTTCTGTATTTCCGCGGCTATGACAATATCACGGGACAGCATCCGCTGGTTCTCGGCTATCCTCTGGTTGAGAAGGTTATTGTAAATCTGTGAAACCTGGCTGCTTAATGTGGTCACGATACGTAAATCGAAGGAGTCAAAATTCCTGCCGTTATTCTTGTCTGTGCATGAAATGACGCCGATTATTTTATTCTTATAACGTATCGGCACCGAAATAAAGGAATCCGTCAAATAGTTGCGGCCTTCAATCACCATTGCGGCCGGGACCTCGTGCTTGATGTCTGAGACCAGCATGGGGTCGCCGCTCCTGAAAACGTGGCCCGCTATCGATGATTTCATGTCAATCTCTCGTGAATTCATGACCGAATCGGGGAGTCCGAATGCGGATTCAACATTCAACCGCCTGTCGTCCTCGTTGTAAAAAAGAATCGAAACACGGCGGACCTTCATCGTTTCCGCGAGAGATTTACAGATGTTGTCAATGATGTCGTCGTCGGGGCCGGCAAGTGATATCGATTGGGCGACTTCATACAGAGCCGTCAATTCCTCGATCCGGGTGGATAGTTCGTCATAAAGCCGGCGGTTGTTGATGGCAATGGCGGCCTGGCTCGCTATGTATCCCGCCTGCTCGATATCGGTTTCATCATATCCATCCCGGCCGATGGCATTCACCACTTCAAGAACGCCGATCAAATCACCCATAACAAGCATCGGTACGCAAATAAGATTTCTTGTGGTGAACTGGTATTTCTGGTCTATGTCATTATACCACCGGGAATCTTTATGGGGGTCATTCGATATGACAGGCTCCATCTTTGCCGCCACGAGACCGGCAATGCCTTTTCCCTTCGGGACGCGTTCTCCGCGAATAATATCGCCCTTGTTGCCGATTACTACGTCGAAAATAAGATCGCCGGTTTTTTGGTCGGAGAGAAGAAGCGAGCAGCCTTCCGAGTTCAACAGCTCCTTCGCCGAATCCATAATCGCCTTCAGAAGCCCGGCAAGAGACATCGTCGAATTGATTTTTTCATTAATCGACTTGATGTCCGAGATCTCTATCCTGCGTTTGATAGTGTTCGCTCCTTTTGCGTAAAGCTTTGCATCCGGGTCTTTTTTGTCAATAGTTACTTGATTATAATCCATGAAAAAGACGCAATAAATAACACGTTTATACATCCTGAATAACAGAAGGTTGACTGTTCGAAAAAGTGTTGAGGGATACATGAACAATCGATTATCCCGAAGAATGATTCTTTCATGAAATACAAGGTTTTCAAGACCTGATGCATTGGGGAATTTTCAACAGAAAATTACCGCGAATAAAAAAGGCCGCGTGTTCCGCGGCCTTTCTGCTTCGAATTATCTTTTACGTCACTCGATCCTTGGTATGAGCACGATGTCGACACGCCTGTTGAGAGATCTGTTTTCCGGCGTGTCGTTGGGAACAATGGGGTTGAACTCGGCGTATCCCGCGGCGCCGAACCTCGACTTGTTCAGGTTCTTGCTTCTCAGAATATAGTCGAGCACCGACAGCGCG
>JAKLIV010000241.1 GCA_022709405.1 Spirochaetota bacterium | reverse complement strand
AACCTCGAATTTTTCGCTCCCTCCGAAATCGACCGGCTCAGCGGTATAATTGTATCCCGCATTGAGCCGGGTATCCACTGCGCCGTTCTTGAACTTGACCAGCACCGCGTAATAATGCCTCCCCTCGCCCGGGTTCTTATCGAGAAAAGAGGTCGTCCTGCCGTCGAGGGTGCCGATATGCTTCGAAAAATCGAGCCGTTCATAGTTGCTGATGGGGATATTGGCGCGATACACCGCATACCCGTCAACCTCGTACTCGATGCCCGAGGCGACGCTTTCCCATCTTACCTGGATATCGCCGTTTACCGGCGTGGCGGAAATGTTCTGGATGACCATCGAGTATTTGATATAGACGAACACCCCTTCGGAAGTATACGTTTCTCCCGGAATAAAGACCGTATGCTCCCGGTCTTCGAGCTGCTTTGTCATGACTGCGTAAAAATAGGTCCCGGTCACCGGAATAGTATCGTCGATGAATTGCTCCGCGTCGGTGAGCGAGACCACCTTGATCGCGCCCGAAAGATCGTCGTCGCTCGAGATCGACTTCATCGCCCTGTAAACGGTGTACATGATGCCCGATCCACCGGTTCCTTTCCAGGACAGGAGCACCTTGTCGGCGCTGATTTTTCTCGCCGTAAGCTTTCGGACGCTTGCGGATTCCTTCTTTGCAGGGGCGGAAATCACCGCCGGAAAGCTCGTATGGTTGACGTCCGGAAAAATCTCGACGTCCCTTTTCGAGACGCGGTCCTTGGACAGCACAACGTAATAATAGCTCCCCGGAGGAAGGTCTGCGTCGACATACACGCTGCTGTCGCGCGCGTTCAGGACCTTGATCGAGGTGGAAGAGAGGGCCCTTTCGCGCGTATTGATGATCTCACTGGCCCTGCCAATGATCAGGTCATCCCTGAAATCGGGATGAACGTCCCAGGTTACCATGACCGAATTGGAGGTCCCTTTGACGAGCGCCGCCTGGACATTATAGGCCACGTCAACCGGATATCGCCCCTCTTTTTTCGAGGATTTTTCGACCACCTCCTTGATCTCTTCGCTTTCCTCGTCATAGAGGAACGAAGCCGGCACGCTGTCAGCAAAAAGCTGCCGCGCCGGAACCGTTGCGAACACAAGAGAAATGATCAAACTTGAAATGATTTTTATCATGGGCATATATTAACAGCAGAACGGTAAAATAGCACCAATTATTTGAGACTTATCTTCTATATTTTCGGTGCAGTCCCGAATATTCTTGATTCATTATGGGCCGTACTATATCATGGTATCTGGATCGTTATATGCAGTATTCCGATTTAAAAATCCGCAGCAGGGACATAGAAACGCTGATCGACGCGATCAGGCAAAAAAACCCCGAGGAGGACCTCGACATCATCAGGAGGGCCTTCGACTACGCGAACAGGTCCCACATGAACCAGTCGAGGCTTTCAGGAGAGCCCTATATAACGCACCCGCTCGAAGTCGCCCTCATACTCGCAAACCTCGGATTCGACACCGCCACCATAGCGGCCGCCCTTCTGCACGACACCGTGGAGGACACCGGCACCACGCTCGAAAACATCGCCAAGGAATTCGGCGAAGACATCGCGCGCCTCGTCGACGGCGTGACGAAGATTTCCTCGATAAAAAACAGATCCAGGGCCACGGCGCAGGCCGAAACCCTCAGAAAAATGCTCATCGCGACCATCAAGGACATACGGGTCATAATCATCAAACTGGCCGACAAGCTTCACAACATGCGCACCATCATGTTCCAGCCGGCCGAGAAACAGCAGCGTATCGCAAAGGAGACGATGGACATCTACGCACCCATTGCCCGGCGGCTCGGTATGTCGCAGATAGCCTCCGAGCTCGAGGACCTCGCTTTTCAGGTGCTCTTCCCCGAAGAGTTCGAGGATATCCGGAAAAAACTCGCCCAACGCAAGCACGAACTGGAAGAATATCTCGATTTTATCAGGACCACCCTGCAGGCGAAGCTCAAAGAGCTCAAGATAAACGCGGAGATAACCGGCCGCGCCAAGCATTTCTTTTCAATCTACAGAAAAATGTACAAGCAGAACAAACAGTTCGACGACATCTACGACATCCGGGCCGTACGGATCATCACCGACGAGGTCCGCGACTGCTACGGAATACTGGGAGTTATCCATACGATGTGGTCGCCGGTCGCCTCCCGTTTCAAGGATTACATAGCCGTCCCGAAATCGAACATGTACCAGTCGCTGCACACCACGGTGATCGGGCCGCAGGGCTATCCGCTTGAAGTACAGATCAGGACGAAGGTGATGCACCTCACTGCGGAGATGGGAGTCGCCGCGCACTGGCTTTACAAGGACCAGGAATCCAAAAAGAAAGGCATCAAGAGAGACTACCGAAGCCTCAACCTTCTTCAGGATATCAGCAAATGGCATAAAGAGCTCCACGACACACGCGAATTCATGAAAAGCCTGAAAATGGACCTCTACCAGGACGAAATCTTCGTCTTCACACCCCAGGGAAAGATCATCAACCTCGGCCAGGGAGCGACGCCGGTCGATTTCGCGTTCGCGATTCACACCGAAATCGGCATGCACACCGTCGGGGCCAAGGTGAACAACAGGATGGTTCCCCTGAGGGAAAAGCTCAAAAGCGGCGACATCGTCGAAATCCTCACGAGCAAAAACGGGCACCCTACCAACGAGTGGCTCAAATTCGTCACTTCCCCCAATGCGAGGTATAAAATCAGGAGCTGGCTCAGGAAAAACGTAGAAACGGAAAGGGACCGAAAGGAGCAGACTGAAGAGAAAGAGAAGGACAGGTCAAAGGAAAAAAAATCAGCGAAGGAGGCCAAGCAGGTTTCGGTGTCCATACCGGTGGACGAGCAGGTCAGATTGAAAAACCTGTCCCAGAAACAGCGTATAGGCGCCCAGATCGAGGGGACTTCGAACGTTCTCATCAGGCTTTCGCAGTGCTGCCAGCCTATACCGGGCGACAACGTCGTCGGATTCATTACACGCGGCCGGGGCATAACCGTGCACAAGGTAACGTGCCCCTCCCTGAAACGGCTGAGGTACGAAAGCGAGCGGATCGTGAACATCGTGTGGCAGGAATCTGAGCATAATCTTTACCCGGTCAAGGTCACGGTGCACGCGATAGACAGGAAAGACCTGCTCAAGGACATCGCGGACGAAATATCCCTGTGCCACACGAACATCGTCAAGGCCGAGGCGCAGGTGAAGGAGAAGGGCCTGGCCCTGTTTAAATTCATCCTGGAAGTCAAAAGCAACAAGCACCTGAAAGAGATAGAAGCAAGGATCAGAAAGATCAAGAACGTGACCGACGTGTACAAGGTCAACGAGAAAGTCATCCTCAAGTGAGCCATGAAAATCATTCTCGCCTCCTCATCCCCCCGCAGAAAAGACATACTCGACGGGCTTCCGGTCCGATACTCGATCATGCATCCCTCGGCCGACGAGAGCGTCCTTTCCGGCGAAACCCCGCTGCATTACGCATCGAGGATTTCTTCGCTGAAGGCCCTCGCAGTCTCTTCACAGACGGGAGAACACGCCGATGCCGTGATAATCGGTGCGGACACGATCGTGACCATCGGAGGGAAAATTCTGGGGAAACCGCGGGACTTCAACGATGCGTTCGGCATGCTGCGCTCCCTCAGCGGCAACACCCATGAGGTGATAACGGCTCTTACGGTAGTGCGCAGGCTCGGTTTCAGGGATGAAGCATTGACCCGGTCGGCCATGACCAGGGTTTCATTCAAAAAAATCGGCGACGAAGAGATCAAACAATACATGTCGCTTGTCGACTACACCGACAAGGCCGGCTCGTACGCATTTCAGGAACACCGGGAACTGATCATCAGCAAAATCGAGGGATCGTTCACGAACGTTATCGGGTTTCCGCTTCGGACTTTTTTCATGATCCTGTCGGAGATGGGGCTGGCGGGGATTGTTTTCGGAGTAGAAACGGGCGTCGCCCCTGCTGAAATGAAATAAAAAAGGGGAAACCCGTTTGGAGAATCCCCTTGCGTCATTACGGCATGATTTGCACCGTCATTTGCCTTCACGCTGCCTGATCTTCTGTACCATCTGGCCAAATACATCGTAAAAATCCTTGAGCTCGTCCTTTTTACGAAGCGGCCGCGGGCTGGGATACTTCCCGTTAATGACCTCTTTCATATAGTTGGTCATGACGAACAGGGGACCCGATATGCGATGGGTCATCTTTATGATGAGCATGTAGAGTATGACGGCCTGGGCCACAATAAAGACAAGCAGGGTAACCAGGAGCGCCTTGTTGTATTTTATTATTTTATTCAGAGTCTGCATGTTTTCACTGTGGTTGAGCGCGATGT
>JAKLIV010000240.1 GCA_022709405.1 Spirochaetota bacterium | reverse complement strand
TCTTTCTGGTCAGCATACCGATCAACATCGGCGGAATAATAATCGTGATGGTACCCAGGGAAAGCTTCAACACATTGACTCCTGATGCCACTTCGTCTCCCATGAAATAGCGGAGAGAAAGAGCGACGACCGCCGGAAGGCTGACCGCCGTGATCAAACTGTTCACGGCGGTCAGGCTTACGGACAGCGCGACATCTCCCTTTGACACAAATGACACCAGGTTTGCAATCGCACCGCCGGGACATGCTGACAGCAGCATCACCGCGGCCGCCGGCACCGGGCCAAGGCCAAGCACCAGGACGAACACGAATCCCAGAACCGGCAACCCGATGATCTGAAGCACTATGCCGAGCGACATGGCCACGGGTTGAGTCCATACTCGCTTGAAATCCCCGGGCGTAAGGGACAGCCCCAGGCCGAACATTATAAAAACGATGGCAAAGGGGATCATAACACGGGTTATAACCGATGATTCCATGACAGCTCCTCCATCCATTTCATTTCCATCCTGTCGCCCGGGCCGTACATTTAAATGGAGTCGAGAATGGCCAGCGCCTGTGATCCGGGACCGATGATCTCGGGGTCGGTCATCACGTTGATGCAGGTCGTCACTCCGGAAGCAAATGCCTCCTCCAGGGCGGGCCGTATGTTTTCGGACCTTTCCACCAGGATACCCCTGCCGCCCAGGGCCTCGACGGCCTTATGATAGGGCGGGTCACCTATTTCGACGGTACCCGGAATCAGGTGCTTGAATTTCATCTTCATACTGCAGGAAGTCATACCCCATTTTTTATTGTTCTCGATGACGATGACAATCGGCAGTTTCTTCCTTATCGAGGTCTCAATCTCCATGAAGTTGAATCCGAGGGAACCGTCACCCGTATAGACGAGAACCCGCCGCCCTGGATTGATGAGCTTGGCCGCGAGCCCGTATGGAAGGCCCACGCCCAGACAACCGTACAGCCCGGAGTCCAGAATATTCATCGCGCTCCGGCAGGTCCTCGTTACGGTCATCCAGACCTGGGCATCCCCGCCATCGGCGATAATGATGTCATCATCACGGTCCATGAAGGCATCGACCCCCCTGACCAGCACACCGGGATGAATGGGGAATTCCTGCCCGGTCAATTCATTCAACGCGGACTTCCTGCCTTCGTCATGGGCCTTTTTCAGCTTCTCGACCCATCCCTGGAAACGAGCCCGCAGGCTTCCGGCATTCGCCTTCTGAGCCACGATACCGTTGCATTCCTTCAGCAGAGCCCTGATGTCCCCAAACACCGCCAGGTCGATGGCCCTGTTACGGCCGATCTCTTCCGGCTCGATGTCGACCTGAATAATTTTCGCCCCGGCATTGAAAAAGGAGCCGGTAACGGTAAAGAGACAGAGACGGTTACCCAGGAGTATTACCAGATCGGCATCGGTAATCGCCACACCCGCACACCCCGGTATGGTCGGGATGGAGGAGCCGAAACAGAGTGGATGAGTGTCCGGAATTACTCCCCGCCCCATTTTCAAGGTGAAAGCCGGGATGCCGACCTTTTCGACGAACTCCGTCAGCTCCCCGCCGGCCCTGGAATAATAAGACCCGCTGCCGGCCATGATGATGGGTTTTTCGGCGATTTCGATCATTTCCATAATGCGCAGGGCGTCCTCGCGGTCGACGGGCCTTGATTCACAGAGAGTGCCGATCTTTCTCACATTCGCGGCATTGACCTCGCCTTCCAGGACATCGATAGGCAGCTCCAGGAAAACCGGGCCCGGGCGCCCCTGGCTCGCGCAACGGAAGGCCATATCTATGTATTCGGGGATCCTCTCCGGCTTTCGGCATACCAGCGATTTTTTTACGATGGATTCAATAATGGGCCCCTGCCGCATATCCTGCAATCCCAGTCGATCAGGCGACTTGCCCCCGTGGGCGCCGGCGATCAACACTACCGGCGCGTTGGACATCTGCGCATTCACCATGGCTGAAATTGTATTGGTGAATCCCGGACCAAAGGTAACCAGCACCACGCCCGGTTTTCCCGTAATGCGGGCATACGCTTCAGCCATGAACGTGGCCGCCTGTTCATGCCTTGCGGTAATAAGTTGTATGGGCGTGTTTTCCACCGCCGCCTGAACGGGGCTTATACTTTCCCCGGGCAGTCCGAAAATATACTCAACGCCCGCTTTTAAAAAAGCATCCGTGATAAGATTCCACCCTTTCATTACGCTTTTTTCATTGTTGGTTTTCATGATAGATCTCCTTTCCTGTGGATTATAATAAGCCTTCCTGTTCAAGCCAGCGGTAACAGTCCGTCAGCATTTCGCGGAGCGTTCCGGTCGAGAAACCCAGTTCCGTGATCGCTTTTGTGCAATCGCACGAGAGTGTTCCCACCATGCGCATGTACTTCGGGTAGGTGAGCATGGGCTCTCGCCCTGTGAAGAGTGAAGTGAATGTCGATGCGTACATCGCCGCCTTTAAAGCGGTTTTCGAAATTTTCTTCAGATACAGGCTTCTCCCGGTAATCTTCATGATCTCCTGGATAACTTCGCCGAAACTCGCCCTGACGCCGCCGAGAATATAATTTTCGCCCAGCCGGCCTTTCTCGGCGGCGGCGATATGGGCGGCGGCGATGTCCCTCACATGGGCGAAGGTACCCGTTCCCGGCGGGACCCCGGGAAGCCGGTCGTGATAGACGTTTTTGATGAGCTGCGACCAGTTGCCCGGATCATATGGTCCAACGATATTGCAGGGATTAAGAATCACCGCGTCCAGGCCCTTATCGATGGCTTTAATGATTTCCTGCTCGGCGAGATATTTGGTCCTGTTATAGTTCATCCGGCACGACGGGGCGTTTGAAGGTGTCCGTTCATCGATGATGCCGCCAGGATGATAGCCATAGGCGGAAATGGATGACGTAAAGACAAGCCTGTCGGCACCCTTTTCAATGGCTGCGTTGCAGGCATTAGCCGTGCCGGTAACATTGACCGCGTACTGCCTGGCGGCCTGCCGGGGCCACATGCTGGTATCGCCGGCGAGGTGAAAGACCACATCGGATTTCCGGGGTATCGCACCGACAAGAGATTTGTAATCCAGAATATCGCCGGCGACTTTATCAACTTTAAGTCGTGAAAGATACGGCGAATCCTCGCCGGGCAAATGAAGAGCGGTAACCTTCCAGTTTTTCTTCAAGAGTTGAACTATGAGATTAAGGCCGAGAAAACCACTCCCTCCGGTAACGAATGCACTTTTCATAGTACCATCACCCCTTGCCGGGAGACGGGTAACCCCACTTCCCCCGGGCTTTATCTGTTTATGATTGACACTTGTTTTCCGTGCCGATCCAGCCTATCCAGGCCGGATGAACACAGGGTAAGGGGAATGGAGGGATATGTAATTATCTTATGATAAGCTACCGGTTTTTCAGCTCACCGCGGATTCGACTGAGGGAAACCGGTGTTATGCCGAGGTATGAAGCGATATATATCAGTGGAATGCGTTTTACCAGCTCGGGGTGTTTCTCTATGAAGATTAAATATCGTGTTCTGGCATCTTCCGTCAGGAAGGATCGCTCGCGATCTTCTTTTTCTATAAACAGTGAAACAATATATTCTTTCACAACCGTTTCCCAGCATGGATGCTCTGAGGATAATTTCTTGAACTTGTCGAGGGGCAGGTACAAAAGCTCGGCTTCCGACAGTGCCTGTATGGAATACCAGCTATCCTTTTTTTCCAGGAAGGGCGTATAGGCGGCGAGAAACTGACCCGGTATCCGAAAAGCCAGGGTTTTTTCATCGCCATCTTCCGTTACACAGTATACACGAAACAATCCCGAAACAATGAATGCCAGTCGCGAAGGCTGATCCCCCTGCCTTACAAAATAATCATTTTTCCCCAGACGCAGGCCCCTGAGGGCCGAGGCGGTCTTGTTCCATTCAATCTCCGGAATTCGGGCAAACTTATCAAGCGTACCGAGCAAGAAAGATAGGGGTTCAGTCTGCATTGTTTTTTATCAAACTGATAATTATCCACATGTTGCCATGTCGTATGCGGATCACGGTCAGGCATTCCATTTGGCCACCCAGAGCCTTTAGCCTGAAAGCTGGGAAGGCCGAAAGATCTGAATTGCCCTGATGCTTACCGGCATCCGCCGATCGGTCAACGATATTTTATGCGCCCTGCGGCAGCGCATGGCCTGAAGGAATATCGGTTGACATCGCGGCCCACGCCTGTATCGACTCCAGTGAACATTTAATCAACGGTGGTCCCTTCATGAGATATATCCCGATTGTCACATCGCTGCTGCTTGTTCCCATACACCTGGCCTTTGCGGCACCGAGCCCGCGCGAAGGTTTTACCTCCCTCCTCGACAGACGTATTCCCGCGCTCATGGAACGCTACGACATTCCGGGCGTCGTCGTCGCCCTTATAGGCGAAGGAAAGACCGTGTGGACCGCGGCATACGGCCAGGCCGA
>JAKLIV010000024.1 GCA_022709405.1 Spirochaetota bacterium | reverse complement strand
TGAAATCCCCCTGGAATCCTGCCTGAATTTTTCATGTTCGGGCGAAAATGTGATTGTAGTAAAACAGCGGTTCTGGGAAACTTCTGAATCAGCAAAAAGGAGAGGAGACCTGCCATGGCAGTCGCAGCGCTCGCATTCGGCATTATTTCGATTGTCCTGTCTTTAATCCCGGGACTAAACATTTTCGGCCTGGTTTTCGGCGTTATCGGTATAGCGCTGGGTATAACAGCGAGGAACAGGTTGAGGCGTGAAGGAAAACCGGCAGATTTCGCGACCGGCGGAATGATAACCTCGATAATCGGCACGGTTTTTTCGTTCCTGTTCTTCCTCGCCTGCGCTGCCTGCGTGGGAGGAAGCGGTTTGATGTTCGACCGTATGATGCGGCAGATGCAGGAGCAGGGATTCGACTCTCAGCGCATCCAGGAAGAGATGAAGCGCAGCATGGAAAAAGCCATGGAGCAGGGAAGGATGCAGCAGCAGGAGCAGAACCGGCAGGATCAATCACAGCAACCCCGACCCGAGGAAAAAATAAAGGTTAAGCCCAATCAGATCTGATCAATCCTCTGAAAGATACCGGTCAATGGCCTCGGCGGCGCATCTCCCCTCGTGAATGGCCCATACGACCAGGGACGCCCCGCGGTGCGCGTCGCCTGCGGCGAAAACTCCCTTGCGGCTGGTCATGAAGTCCCGGTCAACCGCGATGTTTCCCCGTCCGTCGAGCGAAATCCCCAGTGCCTTCACCATTCCTTCATGGATGACATGCTCGAAGCCCATGGCTATGAGCACGAGGTCCGCATCGATTTCGAACTCGGAGCCGGGGATCTCGGCCATCACCGTTTTCCCGCTTTCCTCCTTCCATTCGACCTGGGCTGCCAGGACCTTCTTCACCGAGCCGTTTTCACCGATGAATTTCTTGGTCACGATGTTCCATCTCCGCTCGCAGCCTTCCTCGTGCGAGCTCGATGTCTTGTAGAGCCGGGGCCACAGCGGCCAGGGCTCCTTCGCCGTCCGGTTTTTCGGAGGCTGCGGCATGATCTCGATCTGCATGACCCTGTGCGCGCCCTGCCGGTTTGCGGTCCCGACACAGTCTGAGCCCGTGTCGCCGCCGCCTATTACGAGGACGTTCTTGTTCAGCGCCATGATCAGATCCCGGTCGCTGATGGGGTCCCCGCGGACGATACGGTTCTGCTGAGCGAGGTATTCCATGGCGAAATGCACTCCCCTGAGGTCCCTTCCCTCTATCGGAAGGTCGCGAGTTTTCCTGGCGCCGATAGCTATGCACAGCGCATCGTTCTCCTTCAGCAGTTCTTCGGCCGATATGTCCTGTCCGACCGAGACGCCGATCCTGATGACAAGTCCCTCCTTCCGGAGCACCTCGATCCGCCGGTCGATTATTTTTTTATCGAGCTTGAAGTCCGGGATGCCGAAGCGCAGATATCCGCCGACGCTGTCCTCCCTTTCGTACACGGTCACGGTGTGTCCCGCCCTGTTCAGCATGTCCGCGCACGCGAGCCCCGCTGGCCCGCTGCCGATGACGGCAGCTTTTTTGCCGGTGCGCCGGCGCGGGGGCCGGGCCTTGACGTATCCCGCCTCGAAGGCCTTTTCGATGACCGCGACCTCGTTCTGGCGTATGGTCACCGCGTCGTCGTTGATCGACAGCACGCACGACGCCTCGCACAGCGCGGGACAGACCCTGCCGGTGAATTCGGGGAAGTTGTTGGTCTCCTGGAGCACCTCGTACGCATCCCTCCATTTGCCCCTGAAGAGCAGGTCCTGCCATTCGGGCATGACGTTCGCGACCGGGCAGGCCCAGTGGCAGAACGGCACCCCGCATTCCATGCAACGCGAGGCCTGCGACATTCTGGCGTCGTCGGGGAGCGTCTGCTCTACTTCGCTGTAGTCGTTTATGCGGATTTCGACGGGCCTGTAGCCCGATTCTTTTCTCTTGATTTTAAGAAAGCCTTGCGGATCTCCCATCAGAAAGTACCTCCAAGCTGCTGTTCTTCCCTGATAGCCTTGAGTTTTTCGTCTATCTGCTCGATCATCTGTTCCTTGATCGCGCGCTTGTATTCGAACGGCATTACCTTGACGAACTTCGGCAGGTATCCGTACCAGTCGTCGAGAATTTCCCTGGCCACCGAGCTTCCCGTGTGCCTGAGATGCCGGTGGAGAAGCCCTATGATCGCGTCCTGGTCGTCGTAGTCGCGCACAGGGGTGAGCTCGACCATGGCCTGGTTGCAGAAAAAGTCGAAGTTGGCGTCGCGGTCGAGCACGTAGGCAACGCCGCCGCTCATGCCCGCGGCGAAGTTGCGGCCGACTCTGCCCAGGACCAGGATGCGGCCGCCGGTCATGTATTCAGCGCAGTGGTCGCCCGTCCCCTCGATGACGGCCTCTGCTCCGCTGTTGCGCACGCAGAAGCGCTCGCCCGCTATTCCCCGTATGAAGGCCTGTCCGCCCGTGGCCCCATACAGCACCGTGTTGCCGATTATGATGTTCTCCTCCGGCCTGAACGTGGAGCCCGCGGCCGGCACCGCTATCAGCTTTCCGCCCGAGAGCCCCTTGCCGAAGTAATCGTTCGCGTCGCCCTCGAGCCTGAACGTTATCCCCCTCGCGAGAAACGCGCCGAAGCTCTGGCCCGCGCTGCCCCTGAACGTGCAGTTGATCGAATCCTCGGGAAGGCCCCGCTCGCCGAATTTTTTCGACACTTCATGCGAGAGCATGGTCCCGGTCGCGCGGTCGGTGTTTCTGATCGCCATCTCGATGTACACGCTCGCGGGACGGTTTTCGGAGAGCACCGGGCTCGATTTCTGTATCAGCGTCCTGTCTACGACGCTGTCGATCTTGTGAATCTGGCTTTCGCAGCAGTGGAGCGCGTTTGTCCCGGCCTCTGCGGGAAGGTGCAGAATCCTGGACGCGTCAATGGTGCCGGTTTTCCAGTTTTCAAGTTTTCGCAGAGCGAGAAGGTCGGTCCTGCCGATCAGGTCGTCGAATTTCGATATCCCGAGCGAGGCCATGATCTCCCTGACCTCCCTGGCCATGAACATGAAGAAGTTGATCAAGTGATCGGGCCTGCCTCTGAACCTTTTCCTGAGGTCCGGATGCTGTGTGGCGACCCCGACAGGGCAGGTGTTCAGATGGCATTTGCGCATCATGACGCAGCCCAGCACGATGAGCGTCGAGGTGCCGAAACCGAATTCCTCGGCGCCGAGGATTCCTGCGAGCACGATGTCCCTTCCGGTCTTGAGCTGTCCGTCTGTCTGGAGCCTCACCCGTCCCCTCAGGTTGTTCATGACGAGCGTCTGGTGGGTTTCAGACAGGCCTATTTCCCACGGCAGGCCGGCGTGCTTGATGGAGCTTACCGGGCTCGCGCCGGTGCCGCCCTCGAACCCGCTGATGAGGATGTTGTCGGCGTGGGCCTTGGCGACGCCCGCCGCGACCGTACCCACTCCGCTTTCCGAAACCAGCTTTACGCTGATGCGCGCGCGGGGATTGGCGTTTTTCAGGTCGAAGATCAGCTGCGCGAGGTCTTCGATGGAATAAATGTCGTGATGGGGCGGCGGTGAAATGAGGGTCACGCCAGCGGTCGAGTACCTGGTCCTGGCGATGATCCTGTCGACCTTGTGTCCCGGAAGCTGGCCGCCCTCGCCGGGTTTCGCTCCCTGGGCTATCTTGATCTGAAGCTCGTCCGCGTTCGCCAGGTAATTGCTGGTCACGCCGAAGCGGCCCGATGCGATCTGCTTTATTGCGCTGCGCGCGAAGGTCCCGTCCGGGCGGGGTACGAACCTTTCGGGGTCCTCTCCTCCTTCACCCGAATTGCTGCGGCCGCCGAGGGTGTTCATCGCCACCGCGATGGTTTCGTGCGCCTCCCTGCTGATCGAACCGAAGGACATCGCGCCGGTGGTGAGACGCTTGAGTATCTCCTGCTCCGGCTCCACGTCTTCGATGGGAATGGGGTCTGTTTTTTTGAACTCGAACAGCCCGCGGACGAAGCGAGGGGCCATGTTATATTCGTTGACGGTGCGCGAGAACTCCTTGAACTTTTCGTAATCGCCGTTCCTGACCGCCGTCTGGAGCAGGTGGATAGTTTCAGGGTTCCAGGCGTGCTTTTCTCCCCCCTTGCGGTACTGGTAAACACCGTCCGAGGGAAGCAGCCGGGGACTTTCGATGAAGGCCCTGCGGTGTTTCGCCAGCGCTTCGCGCGCGATTTCGTCAAGGCCGATGCCACTGATGCGCGATTCGGTCCCGGTAAAGTGCCGTTCGACGAGACCGTTTGCAAGCCCGATCGCCTCGAATATCTGCGCGCCGCGGTAGCTCCGGAGGGTGGATGTGCCCATTTTCGAGAGCACTTTGAGTATGCCCTTGTCGAGCGCCTTGAGATAGTTTTCGCGGGCCTTGTACCCGTCGATGTCGGACGCAAAGCGTCCGGTGCGCTGCATCTCGTTGATCGCGGCGAGCGCCCCGTAGGGATTGATCGCGGCCGCGCCGTAGCCGAACAGGAGTGCGAAATGCATCACCTCGCGGGCCTCGGCAGTTTCGATTACGAGCGAGGCCAGGGCCCTCTTCCTGTTACGGATGAGATGATGGTGCATGGCCGAACATGCGAGCAGGGAGGGAATGGGCGCGTTGTTTTCGTCGGCTTTTCTGTCGGATAGGACGATGATCGACGCGCCCTTTTCGATGCACGAATCCGCCTCGACGAACATCTCTTCGAGTCTTTTGGCCAGCGCGCCCTTTTCTTTTGTCGCGGGAAAAATCATGTCCACGGTCGCGGTCCTGAAATCCTCGATCCCGGAATTTTTCAGCTTATCCAGCTCGGCGTCGGTGAATACCGGCCGCCTGAATTTTATCATGCGGCAATGCCCGGGATCTTCGGCGAGAAGGTTTCTCTGCGCGCCGATGAAGCTCGTCAGCGTCATGACGAGCTCCTCCCGTATCGGGTCTATGGCCGGGTTGGTCACCTGGGCGAAGCACTGCTTGAAATAGTTGAACAGCGGCTGGGGCTTCTCCGAAAAGACCGCCAGAGGGGTGTCGGTCCCCATCGACCCGGTCGGTTCCTGCGCAGTCTCGGCCATGACCGCAATGATGTCGTCGAGGTCCTCGCGGCAGTAGCCGTGCAAGAGCAGGGTCTCGTGCAGGCGCTCGCCCGACAGCTCCCCGGTCGACGTCTCGCCATAGGGGATGTCTTCGATGTCGAGCCGGTGCTTCTGCACCCATTCGCGGTACGGCCTGGCGTTGGCGATCTCCCTTTTTATCTCTTCATCGGGGATGATCCTGCCCTCGACGGTGTCGACAAGCAGGAGTTTGCCGGGAGTGAGCCTCCCCTTGTACGTTATTTCTTCCGGCGGAAAGTCCTGGACCCCGACCTCCGAGCCCATGACGATCATGCCGTCCCTTGTTATGATGTACCGTGAAGGCCTGAGACCGTTGCGGTCCAGCGTGCCGCCGACGTATCTCCCGTCGCAGAAAACGATCGATGCCGGCCCGTCCCACGGCTCCATGAAGGTCGCGTGGTATTCGTAGAAGTATTTAAGGTCATCGGGGATGGGATTCTTGTCATTCCAGGATTCCGGGATGAGCATCATGAGCGCATGGGGCAGCATGCGGCCGGACGCAACCAGCAGCTCCAGCGCGTTGTCGAACGACGCCGAGTCGCTTTTTCCCGGTTCGATGACCGGCAGCAGCTTGTGAATATCCTCGCCGTAAATTTCCGATGAGAGAAGAGGCTCTCTGGCTGCCATCCAGAACCTGTTGCCCTTGACCGTGTTGATTTCGCCGTTGTGGGCGATCATCCTGAACGGCTGGGCCAGGTCCCAGGACGGGAAGGTGTTGGTGCTGAACCGCGAATGCACGAGCGCGATGGCGCTTTTCATCCTTTCATCCCTGAGTTCGGGGTAGAAGGATTTCACCTGTCCGGGCATCAGCATGCCCTTGTACACGATGGTCCTGCATGATAGTGAAGGAAGATAAAAACATTTTTTTTGACCGAGAGCGGAATCCCGTAACTTTTTTTCGATCAGCTTCCTGAATATATACAGCCTGGTCTCGAGCCGGGCTCCTTCAAGGGCGTCCTTTCCCTCGACGAAAACCTGCCTGATTACAGGCTCCGAGCTTTTTGCGATGTCGCCGATGCCGGCGTTGTCGACCGGAACGTTTCTCCATGCGATGACGCGCAGCCCCTCTTCTTCTGCGGTCTTTTCGAATTCTTTTACGCAGTATGCGGCTTCCTTCCCTTCGCGGGGAAGGAATACGATTCCGGATCCATAGCGCCCCTCGTCCGGGAGCCCGTCGACTATTTCCCTGTAATACGCATGGGGCATCTGCAGAAGAATGCCGGATCCGTCGCCGGTCTTATTGTCCGCGCCCTCTGCGCCGCGGTGCTCCATTCTCTCGAGGATTTCAATTCCCCTCCTGACGATGTCATGGGTCTTTTTGCCCTTTATGCTTGCCACGAATCCTATTCCGCAGGAGTCGTGCTCGAATTCGCTTTTATAAAGGCCCTGCTGATGGGGATTGTTTTCGTCCATGTGCGGTCTCCTGTTCTTCTTCAGTCCCGGCCGTCGCTGCCTGTATTTGTGACAAAAATGAACTTTTGCTGCAGCGAGTCATTTTACAAGCTATTAAAGCGTGTCTCTGTCAGCAATTAAAAAAACCGGATGACTGTTACATCTATGTAACATTTAATTTTCATGACATGCGTCATGTGCTACAAGTAATAGATTGAATGAACTTTTTTCACTAGCTGACCGTTTATTAAAGGAACACACAAACGCCTCAGTATACCGTTACATTATTGTGATATTGTAATAGGTGAATAACATATTTGTCACAAATTATTTTGTTTGCCTGAAAAGGCCCCTCTTCCAAACGGCAGTTTGTGGATTTCTATCTTCCGGATCGTTTCAACTGTTTCATTCTTCGACATCTTTTGTTGCATCGATGTTAAATTTGATCCGTAAAACCGTTTTGGTCCGCACGATTCGCAATTAAAAAAATTTCTCTGATTACCCTGGCACGATTTTTGCAATAACAATACTCAGATGTTTTTCATGAATTGGCATAAAGAGTCAATCACGGGGAAATTCACAAATCGTAATTCCTTTGAAAAACAAAATAAATCGAGGAGGGCTTATGAAAAAGCTAAGCATGTATTTGTCACTGATCGCTGCGCCGGTTTTCACCGTGCTGCCGATATTTGCGGCAGAAGGCGGAGATTCCGCGATGGCCGCAATCGATGCGATGAAAACTTCAATGCAGGTCGGCATCGATACCGTATGGGTCCTGTTCACCGCGTTTCTCGTGTTTTTCATGAACCTCGGGTTTGCCATGGTCGAATCCGGTTTGTGCCGCGCGAAAAACACGGTCAACATCCTGGCGAAAAACTTCATCGTGTTCGCGATCGCCTCTCTGTCGTACTGGATCATCGGGTGGGGCCTGATGTACGGGAACGGCAACCCGTTCGTCGGTCTCGAAGGGCTCCTGTTCGCGGGCGGCGCCGACAACAGTCCGGCTACCGGCGAAGCATACAAGGGCGCATACAGCGCGCTCAGTTGGACCGGGGTGCCGATGTGGGCGAAATTTTTCTTTCAGCTCGTTTTCGCCGGAACCGCCGCGACCATCGTGTCCGGAGCGGTGGCGGAGCGAATCAAGTTCCTTTCTTTCATAGTGTTTTCAATTATTTTGGTCGGGTTCATGTATCCCGTTACCGGGCACTGGATCTGGGGCGGGGGGGTCCTGCAGTCGATGGGAATGTTCGATTTCGCCGGATCAACGGTAGTTCACTCGGTTGGCGGATGGTCGGCGCTCGCTGGCGTGCTGCTGCTGAAATCGCGCTTCGGGAAATACAGGGCCGACGGGACTGTCAGCCCGATCTTCGGCCATAACATGTCCCTTGTCACCCTCGGAGGACTGGTGCTGTGGTTCGGATGGTTCGGGTTCAACCCGGGGTCGACGATGGGTGTGGGCGACGGCAGCGCGATAGCGCATATTGCTGTCACGACCAATACCGCTGCTGCGACTGCGATTGTGAGCTCCACTCTCGTATCGTGGATTTTCCAGAAAAAACCTGACCTTTCGATGATAATAAACGGCGCCCTTGCGGGACTGGTAGCCATTACGGCCGGATGCGCATTCGTTAGCGTTTCGTCCGCGGCGATCATCGGCCTTATCGCCGGCGTGCTCGTGTTCTTCGCGGTGCTCATGTTCGACAGGCTGAAAATCGACGATCCCGTGGGAGCGCTTTCGGTGCACCTGGTCAATGGCGTTTTTGGAACCCTGGCCGTGGGTCTTTTCGCACAGGACAGGATCGCGGGAACGGCGACCGGCAACGGCCTTTTCTTCGGGGGCGGATTCAAACTGCTCGGTGCGCAGGCAGCCGGCGTGCTTGCCGTCGGCGCGTTCACCTTCGTTGTGGCGTTGATTGTATGGTATCTCATCAAGGTCGCGATGGGAATGAGGGTCTCCCGCGAGGAGGAGATCAGGGGGCTCGATATCGGCGAGCATGGCATGAAGGCGTATCCCGATTTCCAGGGATTCCTTACAAAATGATGCGAGCCGCAATACCAAGATAAGGAGAAATCAACATGAAACTAATAATAGCCATAGTTCAGCCCGAAAAGTTGACCGATGTCAAGCAGGCGCTTGCCGAGGCCGAAGTAGGAAAGATGACCGTATCGAACGTGATCGGGTGCGGCTCCCAGGGCGGGTGGACCGAGACCTACCGCGGGGCCGTAACCGAGGTGAACCTGCTGGACAAGGTCCGCTTTGAAGTCGCGGTCAACGACGATTTCGTCGAAAGAACCATCAAGGCCATCATAAAAGGGGCCCGCACGGGGAATATCGGCGATGGAAAGATTTTCGTCCAGGACCTCGACCGCTGTATCCGGATCAGGACCGGTGAAGAGGGCGGCGAGGCAATCGGTTGAGCCCGTTCGATAACGGGGCCTGATTGAAAATTAAAAAATCAGGCCCCCCGATCAATAATACAATATCAATTGGAGTTTGTTATGAAAATTAAATCCGCATTTACTCTCATCATTATAAGCATGCTGCTGACGGTAATGGTCTCATCCGGCGCATATTCAGAGGATAAGGCAGCCTCTGTCGAATCCGAAAAAGAGGACACCGGTATCGGCCTGTCAATCGGGCTTGCATACTACAGCGCCTATCTCTGGCGCGGGACATATTTTTATGGCGGCGAGGGGGCGTTCTGTCCCTCGGTCGCCTGGGATATTTTTTCAACCGGTCTCAGGCTCTCAGCAGCCGGGGAGTTCGCCGCCGATTATTTTTTCGAGGGTGACGGCAGAAAATCGGCCGGCTTCGATCTGCATTCGTTCGACGCTGGCCTTGATTATTCCCGTACTTTCGCCGATCTCGTGACTGTCGGAGCAGGTCTGTGGTACTGGTATTACTTCAATTCCGAGGATGCGCTTGGCGCTGATGCGAGCTTTCTCACCGCCAAAGTGTCTCTCGGCTTCAATGTGCTTCTTTCGCCGTTCATTTCTTTCACTTATGATTACTACGTCGACGAGGATTTTTGCGTTGATGGGGAAAACAAGAAAGACTTTTACGTGCAGGCGGGCATCGGCCATGTGTTCGAGGTGACCCCTGAAGTCGCGGTGAGCCTCGGCCTTTGCGCCGGTTATTACCATGCCGCAAGCATCGAGGCCTACGGTGTCAGCGACATCGATACCTCGGTCGGGCTTTTGTATACGAAGGGAATCGTTTCGGTTTCAGGCAGCCTGCACTACGTTGCGGTGCCCATGAAAGATTTTTACACTTATGGCTCCCCGAACGACATACACCGGTGGTATGCGACATTCGGGGCTTCAGTTTCCCTGTGAGCAGTAATATTTTAGGATGCTGCGGGCCGGGGATGATCCCCTGCCCCGCAGCGTTTCCCGCCTGGTTGTTTTTCTGCTGTCCCCGACATTCTCTTCTGATATCACGAAACGGTACTATGCTGCGAAGTAGTCCTGCCGGTCTCGGGATAAGTATTTTTCATGCTTTTAATGATTGAAACCCGGCGGATTATACTTGTAATTTTTTCTGATTGTTTTAATTCTCATATCGTATAATGCCATCTATGATTTTTATGGAGGAAATCATGAAAAAAATATCGGGTTTCAACGCCGGTGTGCTGAGCCTGCTGATGGTTTTCCTGCTTACGGTAGGAGCCTATTCACAGGAAAAAGAAGCGGCCGCAGAAGAGGAACAGGAAGACAGCGCCATCGGTCTGTCGGTAGGGCTTACCTATTACAGCGCCTATCTGTGGCGCGGAACATACATGTACGACGGGGAGGGCGCATTCTATCCTTCACTCTCCTGGGAAATATTCTCGACCGGCCTCACCCTGGGTGTCGCCGCCGAGTTCGCTGCGGATTATTTTTTCGAGGGAAAAGGGCGGGACGCCTACGGTTTCGACTACCATTCGTTCGACGCTGGCCTGGATTATGAGTACACCTTCAATGAACTGGTGACCCTCGGGCTGGGGCTCTGGTACTGGTATTATTTCAACTCGGAAAAAGCCATGGACGCGGATGCGAGCATGCTCACCGCATATGTTTCGCTTGGATTTGAATGTCTTCTGTCTCCCTTTATATCGTTCACATACGACTACTATGTCGACAAGGATTACTGCACGACCGGCGAGAACAAGAAGGATTTCTATGTACAGGCAGGTATAGGGCACGAGTTCGAGGTCACTCCCGAAGTCGCCATAAGTCTCGGGCTCGCGGCAGGCTACTTCCACTACAAGAGCGAAAGCGCGTTCGGGATCAGCGATATAGACGCATCCGCGGGTCTGTGTTTCACCAAGGGCGTTCTTTCTCTCGAGGGTACGTTCCACTATGTGGCGGTACCGATGAAGGATTTTTACGAGGGAAGCGATATTCACCGCTGGTACGCCAGTTTCGGAGCCGCAGTGTCTTTCTAGAATGATTTGACGGGCATCAACGGCCATCAGCCTCTCCCCTGTCAGCAATAGGGCCAGGATGGCTCTGTGTCGAAGCAATACATGACATTTTAAACGCTTCGACTGGCAGGGAGGGAGGGTGTCTTGACAGCATCTCTGTGCTTGACCCGGTATCGATCATCCATTCATGATCCATCGATTGAGAAAAGAGAAACCGTTCACCTTCCCGGGGGTTTTCACTTTTCATTGATAAATAATTGACATCCGTATCTTTTTGTCGTAAGGGAATCCCGGTTTTCAGGAGAGCATCATGTGTGAGTTGTGCATGAAACACGGCGCCGGAGGAAAATGGTATCTCAACGCGAGTCATTATTCCAATGAAATAGCGGAGAAATACGATCTCAGGGATTTTCTTCTCGAGCAGTACAAGAATTTCGAGCAGATGGCGGTGAGGCCTGTATGGGGCGTCAGCGGCATCGGCCTGGATTACAGACTGAGGATACCAGTTGTCGGCCGCCTGATCAAGAGCATGGCCGAACGGATGCTCCACAGCACGAAGCCGCCCTCGAATCCCTTCAGGGCTGAGGGGCATATCGGCCAGGTCGTGCCTCTCGAGGACGGAATCGCCATACTCGAAGAATGCGCTGCAGAGCCCATCATAGAAAAAAACTGCATGTGCCGCTACATGAGCAGGGGGATAAAGGAATCCTGCTGTATAAATTTCGGCGTGATGTCCGAAATCGCCGGCAGGCTCCCCAGGTTCATCCCTGAAAAGGACAAATTTTTTTTGACACGCAAGGAGGCGGTCGCTCGCTTCACCTCGCATAACAGGAGGGGATATATCGGAACCATCTGGTTTGGACCTTTCCCCTACATCAACAATCTCTGTTCGTGCGCGAACCCGGAATGCGCCGGCATAAGGCCCAGGTTCGACTTCGGCATAATGTCGATTTACAAGGCCGAGTATGTGATATGCGTCAACGACTCGGCGTGCGTCGGCTGCGGTGCGTGCGCCGCCCGATGCCCCTTCGGAGCGCTGAAGATGGCGCCCGGCAGCGGGATGGTCTCGGCCGACATCGAGGCATGCTACGGATGCGGCGTGTGCCGTCACGTGTGCCAGCGCGGGGCCCTGTATCTCGCCCCCAGGGACGAGGTTCCCGAAGTCAGGGGAAAGTACTGATGTTTTTCCGCCGAAAAACCGGGATTACGGTCGATTACGGCCTATGCGGGGACGGCAGGGGAGTCGATCCGCGCGAATGCTGCGCCTGCCTGCGGGCGTGCGGCCCTGCGGTGTTTCTGCTTCACCAGACCCTCGGCGCGGCCGAAAATGACCCGTGCGACCCCCGGAAATGGCGTGTGACGCCGCTATGGCCCTCGTTGTGTATCAGATGCATGAAATGCGTCGAGGTTTGCCCGGCCGGGGCTGTTTCCGTAAAATGAACCGATAATCCGCGCTTGTTACACTTTTGTTAAATTGTCGCCCCCGGCGGAAAAACGTCTTTTCTCTTTTCCGACATGCATTATCTTGGTTTCATGTTCTGATCGAGCGGGTATTTACGCTCAAATCGTATCATGCAGCGGGCATTTCAATGATTGAAGTCGCTTATCATTCAGGCGGTGAACAAACGGGTAACGGCCGGCAGGGCGACAATTCGCCGACCGACAGCGCCGTATTAATGAAAGTCGGGTCCATGGTCACGGGCTCGGAAGATCCGGAAAGCCTTTTCAACGGGATCATGGGCCTGCTTGCCGCCGCTCTTGACATTCAGAGGGGCTCCATCACGATTTACGATGAGGACTCGGGGGATATTTTCATCGACACCTCATACGGATACAGCGAAGAGGAGGCGGCAAAAGGTAAATACCGGCCTGGAGAAGGTATAATCGGTTCGGTCATTGAGAGTAAAAAACCCATGGTCATTCCTTCGATAGACGAGGAGCCTCTCTTCCTGAACAGGACCGGCGCCAGGAAGGCCAATTCGGGCCACAACTGCGCGTTCATATGCGTTCCGGTTGTGGTGGATGAAACAGTCATCGGGACGCTTTCCATCGATTTTATCCATGACCGGAAAACTCCTCTTGACCGCGAGCTGACGCTGCTTACCGCCGTAGCGGTGATAATCTCCGGCTCGCTCAAGGACAAAAAAGAGATGAAGCTCCGCCAGTCGGCGCTCGAAGAGGAAAACAGGATACTCAAAATGCGCCTTTCGGGCAGGACCGGCGTCGGCTCAATAATCGGCAGCTCCCACAGCATGCAGGATCTTTACGAGAAGATACTCATGGTCGCGCCGACGGCCACAACGGTGCTCATCACCGGCGAAACCGGCACAGGCAAGGAGCTGATCGCGGATGCGGTGTATGAATCCAGCGACCGCAAGGGAAAACCGTATGTCAAGGTGAACGTGGCCTCCCTTCCCCCGGGCCTAATCGAGAGCGAGCTTTTCGGCCATGAGCGCGGGGCTTTCACCGGCGCGCTGAGCCAGAAGAAGGGCCGCTTCGAACTCGCCCAGGGAGGGGCGATTTTTCTGGACGAGATCGGTGACCTCGATTTCACCCTGCAGGTGAAGCTGCTTCGTGTTTTACAGGAGCGCAGGATGGAGCGGCTTGGCGGTACTTCCTCCATCGTTCTTGATGTCCTTATCATAGCCGCAACCCACCGGGATCTTGAGGCCATGGTCGCGCGAAACGAGTTCAGGCAGGATCTCTTTTACAGGCTGAATGTTTTTCCGCTGTTTTCGCCGCCGCTTCGGGAGCGCAAGGCGGACATCCTGCTGCTCGCCGATCATTTTCTCGGCAAATACAACCGTGAAATGAACAAGGACATCCGGAGGATCAGCAGCGAGGCCATAGACATGCTGGCGAGCTATCACTGGCCCGGAAACGTGCGCGAGCTCGAAAACTGCATACAGCGGGCGGTCATCATAAGCAGGGAGGACGTCATTCGCAGCTACCATCTGCCCCCGTCCCTGCAGATGGCGTCAGGGCCTGAAAGGGACGCCGGCACGCTCGATTCGATGACCAGCCAGTTCCACCGCGAGATAATAACCGATTATCTGAAGATGACGCACGGGAACATCACCAGGGCGGCCGAGCTTCTGGGCACGACCAAGCGCATCCTGCATTACCGGATGAGCCAGCTCGGGCTCGACTATCGCCGCTTTCGCGGATAATGCGAAAGCCCGGCTTATATGATCTTGAAGTAGAGGTTGAGCCCGATCAGCACGCTGCTGTAATCCAGGGTCATTTTGCGGCCGATATAGGCGTCGTAGTCCCCGGTTTCGGCCCGGGCGTAATCGTATGCGGCGAATATCTCGAGTCCGATGGTTTTCCAGTCTATCCTGAAACCCAGCTGGCCGCGGCCCCCGAAGCCCTGCGCCTCGAAACTTTCGAATTCAAAGAAATGGTAGAACGCTCCGCCGCCCAGGAAAAACGAGTAGGTCCCGGTTTCGCCTATGGGGATATATCCGTTCAGGACGATCCCGGGCGAGTATCTCAGGAAATGGAAGGTCTGGGAGTCTGACCCGAACGACATGACCACCTTGGGGCCCCATCCGACCTCGCCGAGAAACTGTATCATGAAATAGCGGACCGGCATGACGTTGATGGTGAAGCGGGGAACCATGTTGAGATACATCTTCGCGTCTCCGAAGGTTATCGTGCTTAGATAGTCGTCTTCTACAACCTTGTTGTAGATGTGCCTGTTGATGTCTTCCATGTCGTCGCTGATAAAAACCCCGAAATTGAATCCCAGCCCGAGCGAGAAGATCTTGTGCGGTATCTTTTTGTCGGCGCCGGCCTTTTGTCCGCTGCTTTCGTATGTTTTCTCGACTTTTTCGTCCTCGAGGAAGCTGTCGATATCATCGGTTTCTTCGACCTGAGCCGCGAAAGCTGCGGCGTTGATCATGAGAGCGAGCAGCAGAGCGATCAGTCCCGATTTTATTATCATGGAGGCCTCCTTGTGTCTCATTCGCGGTCAATACAAATTAGCATCCGCTCGGCCGGCTTGTCAAATCTTTATGGTGAAATTGTCCTTTACATCGCGCCGAGTAGAAAGGACAATTGATATATTGCAGTAAATTACGCTGTCCGTCAACATGGAAATTTCATCAGGCAACATCGAGAACATCTCAAGGGCCGCGCGGGTCATCAATGGGGGGGGGATAGTGGCTTTCCCGACCGAGACCGTGTACGGACTCGGTGCGGACGCGCTCAACCCGCTGGCCGTGTCGCGTATCTTCGAGGCAAAGGGCAGGCCTTACTTCGATCCGCTGATCGTTCATATAGCAGACATTTCATGGCTTGAGAGGCTTAGTTTTGAAGTTCCGCCGCAGGCCATGGTTCTCGCGCGGCGGTTCTGGCCCGGACCGCTCACTCTTGTGCTTAAAAAGACCGGGATGGTGCCCGACATCGTGACCGCGGGCCTCGATACCGTCGGCATCCGGATGCCTTCCCATCCGGTCGCGCTCGATCTGATCAGGGAGTGCGGCACGCCCGTGGCCGCGCCGAGTGCGAACCCGTTCGGGTATATCAGCCCGACCAGCGCCCGGCACGTGCTCGCGCAGATGGGGGACCGTGTCGACATGATTCTCGACGGCGGGGAGTGCTCTGTCGGGGTCGAATCCACCATAATCAGGATCGATGGAAGCGGGGTCCCGGTCTTATTGCGGCCCGGAGGAACGGAGCCGGAACGAATAGCGGAAATCGCTGGTCCCCTTGCAACCCGGACCGGATCGGGCACCGCGCCAGAATCCCCCGGGCAGCTTCCCTATCATTATTCGCCCGTGACGCCGGTGAGGGTGGTCGATGATTTCAGCGGCCTCGACATCTCCGATAAAAGGGCGGGGTACGTCTATTTCATGCGAAAAGGAGATGACACCGGAACAGGCAGAATAGCCTTTCTTTCGAGGCAGGGGGATATGCGCGAGGCGGCGGCGAACCTGTTTTCGGTGCTTCACCGGCTCGATGCGCTGGGCCTTTCGGTGATATACGCGGAGAAGGTCCCGCTCCAGGGACTGGGCGTGGCGATAATGGACAGGCTTGCAAGGGCCTCGAAAAGGGGCCGGGAGTCGGTTGAAGGTGCCGGTCATGAAGGATGACGAAGCTTTGAAAAAACTGCGGGGACCTCTTTTTATTCTCTTTGAGGGGATTGACGGGTCAGGTAAGACGACCCAGGCCGACATGCTTGCCGGCCTGCTTGACTCGATGTCGGTGCCGGTGGCGCGGCTGGCCGAACCCACGCGCGGAGTCTGGGGCGCCGAAATCAGGAAGATGCTCTCCGGGAACGCTGCGCCTGACCCGTGGGAGCAGGTCAGGCTTTTCATCCTCGACAGGAGGGAGGATGTGGCCATGAACGTCATTCCGGCGCTCGGCAGGGGGGATGTAATCGTCATGGACAGGTATTATTATTCCAACGCGGCGTATCAGGGCGCGGGGGGGATTGACCCCGGCGAGATTATGGAAATAAACAGGAAAGAGGGTTTTCCTGAACCGGACAGGATTTATTTCATCGACATCGATCCAGTGCTTGCGATGAACAGGATCGCGAGCCGCAATAACGGGGGCACGACCGAGATTTTCGAGAAAGGAGATTTTCTCTCGGCGGTCAGGAAAAATTATCTTTCGATCCTCGGAAAGAACTCGGTGGTCATCGACGGCTCCGGCGCTCCCGAAAAAGTGTTCGCCTCGGTCGTCAGCGATATCCGAAACGCCTTCATTCAATAATTAGTTGACAAATAGCATTAATTAACTGAAAATAAAACATCCATAACAGGGGCAGGTGCAGGGAATGAAGATACATCTTATCGACAGCACGCAGAAATTATATGACGCCATCGGAAAATCGCTGAAAGAAATGGACCTGTCGGCTACCGTATCCGTGACCCATGATGAAGCCGTGGCGAGCATTCAGAAGCAGTCGCCGGGAATAGTGATCATAAACATGTCGAAAGAGCTGACTGACACCGAAGATCTCTGCAGAAAAATCCGCAAGATCAAGACCGAGGGCTATGTTTACATACTCCTGATTTCTCCCCGCGAACGCGAGAAAGAGGTCGCGTCGCTGATAAAGTCCGGGGCCAACGACTATATTTTTAAACCGCTCAGCAAGGATGACCTCTCGATGAGGGTGATGATCGCTCAGAGGACGTTGAAGCTCGAGGATTCGGCGAGCAAATCCAAGAAAAAACTGATCAGGTTCGCCAAGGAAGACCCTCATACCGGGCTATTGAACAGAAGGGCCCTCCTCGACGAGGCACTGAAGGAAATGGGCAGGGCCTCCAGGGAGAAAAAGAATTTTTCTGCGATAATGATTGGGACCACGAATTTTAAAAAAATCGTATCCACCTACGGAAACGAGACGGCAGACGAGGTGCTGCTCGAGCTGAGCAGGCGCCTGAAGGCCATATGCAGGCCCTATGACGTGGCGGGCCGCTATACTGTCACCGACTTTATGGTTTTTCTCCCGGACACGGGATCAAAGAACGCCCAGAAGGTCGCCAAGAGGATTCTCTCCGCTATGACCGAAAAACCCTTTGTGGTCAAAGGACGCAAGATGAACATCATGCTCGGGATCGGGCTCTCGGATCTGAGCTATCAGAACGTCGTCGACAACAACACCATCGACGCCCACATGCGCAATGATCTTCTTCTCGACTCCCTGGTCAAGCGGTCCGAGACCGCGATGGAAAAAGCCGGCAAAGCGGGAAGAAACAGCATCGTCATTAACGCCTGATTCCTCCTATCCTATGGCCTCGGTGCCTCTTTCTCCGGTCCGTATCCTAACGCAGTCTTTCAGGTCGAGGATGAAAATTTTCCCGTCTCCGATTTTTTCTTCACGGGCCCCCTTGATGATTGCGTCGATGGTCCTCTGTAAAAATTCGTCGTTGACGGCGATTTCCAGCTTAACCTTGTGCAGGAGGTTGCCGACTTCCTTGACGCCGCGGTAGACCTCGGTGACTCCTTTCTGCCTCCCGCACCCCAGCACTTCGCTTACCGTCATGAGATGGACTTCTTCCTTTTCCAGCTCAATCTTGACTTCATCAAGGCGGTGTGGGTTAATTATCGCAATAACATATTTCATGACATCCTCCTCAGTCTATCAATGTGTAGCCCGCTTCATGGTGCTGGCTCAGGTCGAGGCCCAGGGCCTCCTCGCGTTTGTCGACCCGCAGACCGGTAAGGAGGTCGACGAGCTTGAAAATGACATATGTTCCGATGGCCGAAATCCCGATCGCAACCAGTACCGACAGCATCTGTATGAGCAGCTGCCGCGGATTCCCGTAGATCAGGCCGTCGGTCCCGCCGATTGACGCGTCGGCGAAGATTCCGGTCCCAAGGGCGCCGACTATCCCGGCAATGCCGTGGACCCCGAAAACGTCGAGGGAGTCGTCGTATCCGAACTTTTTCTTCACATAGGTCACGAAGATGAAGCCGAACACGCTTCCCATTGCGCCGATAGCGATCGATGAAAGCGGGCTTACGAACCCCGCGGCAGGGGTGATCGCGACCAGGCCGGCGACAAGCCCTGTTATTATCCCGAGTACAGTAGGAATTTTATTCAGCTTCCAGTCAAGCACCATCCACATTATTGCCGCTGCTGCCGCAGCGGTGTTGGTGTTTATAAACGCGTACATCGCCTGGTCGTTGATTCCGAGCGCGCTGCCGCTGTTGAACCCGAACCATCCAAACCAGAGAAAACCGGCGCCGAGAACCGATATCGGAAGGTTGTGCGGGGAATGGCCTTCGTGCATCGAGCATCGCTTTCCGAGCATGAGAGCCATGACAAGGGCCGAGATTCCAGCGGTTATATGGATGACGGTGCCGCCTGCGAAGTCAAGGGCGCCCAGTCCCGCGAGCCATCCGCCCTTTGCCCAGACCCAGTGCGCCATGGGGTCATAGACGAGCGTCGACCAGAGCAGTATGAAAATCAGGAACCCGGAAAATTTTATCCGCTCGGCGAAGCTGCCGATGATGAGCGCAGGCGTGATGATCGCGAACATCATCTGGAACGACATGAAAAGCATGTGCGGGATCGTCTGCCCCGGCAGGGGCTGGGTTTCCACTCCCCTGAGCCCGGCGAAATTCAACGCCCCGATGATCCCTTTGATATCGGGCCCGAATGCGAGACTGTATCCGAAAAGGACCCACTGGATCGAAATGACCGAGAGGATCACCATCGTCTGCATCAGGATTGAAAGGACGTTTTTCTTTTTAACGAGCCCCCCGTAAAAAAACGCCAGGGTTGGCGTCATGATCATGACCAGCGCGGTCGCGATGATCATGAATGCGGTATCAGATTTGTCTATCATGTTTGCCTCCATGATGTTCAGGGAGTTGTTAGATCACGGCGGTGCGCCGGACCCGTTGCTGAACATGAAACGACATTATTCGGGAGATGCCCGTTTGTCAATGCGGGCCGGATGAAAATCCCTCCGGGCTGGCCTGATTTTACCGGGCCGTAACAATAGCATAACAGGAAGCATGCGAATTATTACGCTGATGTTAAATTTCGGCTGCGGCGACTAAAGCGCCGCTAAAGACGGCGCGGCTTCGTGCCTACTGAAAGCTGTGAAATCCCTTCAGAATGAAGACATTGGTGAAGATGAAAAGGAACATAACCCAGAAAAAAAAGAATATGTTGATCAGGCTGATCCTGTGGGAGCTCATGCTGCTCCTGCTTCTGAGGACCGACATGCCGAGTATCACGGCCCATGAGAAATAAATATGAACCTCTTTGGCGGTTCCGAGAAATATTTTTTTAAAGCTGATCAATTGCATGATTATGCCGATCGCGAGGCCCAGCGTCAGAAGGAAAAAGGATCTGATGGTGACCCAGCGGTTGAACTTTTCTATCGATTCGAGGTTCGGCAGCCTGTCTGAAATGGACATGAATCTCTTTTTTTTAAGATTGCGCTCCATAATGAGGTACAGGACCGATCCGGCGAAGCTGAAAAAGAACAGCAGCTGCCCGAGTATGCTCAGGAAAATATGAAGGGGAAGGAGCGTGCTGGTCGTTTGGGTCGTGAATCTTCGCGTTGAATCGATGAACGGCAGCGAAATCAGCAGAATGATTCCGACGAACAGGGATGCCAGCGCCATGAATGATTTCCACTGCCTGTTCCATCTGGAAAAATAGAGGTAGCCGCCGATGACAGTAAGTATGAGCGAGAGCAGATAAAAATATCCCCAGATTGAAGTTGCAAGGGTGAAGAAAGTCTGCTGCGATATCGGGTGAATTTTGACCGCCCCGAGGGCGATGATGGAAACAGCGGCGAGCATGAATCCCGCTCTGGCGAGATGGTAGTTGATATTTCGGTCGGAAATGATCGAAGCCGCGCAGAAAAATGCCGTCAGCAAATAAAGGGATATCGCGGCTGTGATGATGAAATCGGTCATGGAAACCCCGGTTTAACGGATGATTATTTTTTTCCGGTTTTCTTCTTTGCCGCGGATGTTTTGACTTTCACCGATTTTTTCCCGGACGCGGCCTTTTTGGGTCCGGTCGTTTTTTTCGCGGCTCGATCGAGAATCCAGTGCGTCACCTTGCCCAGCACATCGTCCTTGTTGGTCTCGTTCATGGTCTCATGAAACATGCCGTCGAAGAGAAATATTTTTTTGTCTCTTGAGGAAGCGCTTTCAAATATGCGCTGGCTTCCGGTGTATGAAACGATCCTGTCGCCGGTGCCGTGGAAGACGAGCAGGGGCATCGAGAGCTCCTGCGCCCTGCCGAGGCATTCATCCTTGGTCTTCATGATCTCGAAGAAAAACCTGATCGAAACGCGGTCGTGCACCATCGGGTCCTTCATGTACGCCTTAACCACGTCCTCGTCGTGCGATATGTCCCTTGCGTTGAGATTGTTTGACTGAAGCAGCGAGGGATAAATGACATTGAATACCTCGCCCATTTTTTTCTGCCATTCCGGAACGTTGACTGCCGGTACGAGCGCTGCCGATGAAAGAACCAGGGCTGAAAACTTCCCGGGGTATTCCAGCGCGTATCTCATGGCGATGAGGCCGCCGAGGCTGTGTCCCATGAGCACGATGGGAAGGCTGTCGTCCTGGAGCCTGACATGGTCGATGAATATATTGAGGTCGTTTATGTAATCGGCGAAGGAGTCTATATGGCCGCGTTTTCCGGCCGACCTGCCGTGCCCGCGGTGATCGTAGGAATATATTGATACTTTCCTGCCGTCGAGCTTTTTAATGATGTTCCCATATCTGCCTGAATGCTCACCAAGACCGTGCACGATCACAAGCTTCAGTTTCGCAGAATCGGTCTCCCATTTCTGGAAAAAGAGCTCGTTGTTCGAGCTTCCGATAAATGTCCCGGTGTTGTGCGTGTATGAAGACATGGCCCACCTCTTCTATGTTAGACTTTGCCGTTTCCCGCCCGGCAGGAACTATCGTTATTATTGCGCCTGTCCGGGTTTATGTCCATTAAAAAATTTTTTTATCCGCTGAAACGCATTTCCCGGGGTATTTCTCTCCTTGTCTGAAACGGCCTTATCGGCCTTTATCTTCACGATTCTTCCGTTGAAGTCTCCAGGAAACCGGCAGCCGCTGCGGCCAAGCACCCTGGTGCGGATTTTTTTCGCCTCGACGCTGTCCGGATAAAAATGAACAAGGGCCTGTTCATAATAGGATGCGCTCGCCGTGTCCCCGATGGCCCTGAAGCCCGAAACGATCGGCGAAACGATTTTTCCCGCCTCGGGATCGGTCTGGCTCATCGAAAGCGCCGAGAGGAGCATGTGGAGCCCTTTCCTCGCGGTTTTTTTGCGCCCGACAAGTCTGCGTCCCTCGGCGACCAGCCTGTCCCGGTCTCCGGCCCCGATCGATACCGTGAAGGGGGCCCTGAGTATCATGCTGCTCTGGCCACGCTGGTTTCTGAACGAAAATCTGATCGAATGCCCGCCGGGATACAGTTCGTCCCCGTATTTCAGGAGGAACATGTCGTCTGCGATTTTTTTGAATCCGACCGAAACGCCGTCCAGTGTGACCTTTAACGTCTCTTCCTTGATTCCGGGATATTCATTGCCGCTCATGACGCGGATCGTAATTCCTGGTTTCGTGTCGCTGATTTCGTTCGACAGCAGTCCGGCCCTTCTCATCGGGCATGAGAACATGACCTCGGCATCGGGTACGCCCCATTGAAAATACCGGGACAGCGCGGTGAAGTATGCCCCGGCCTCGCTTTCGAGGTACTGTGCGTCTGCGAGCCTTAGGGCGTGCTTTTCGTCTGAGAAAAAACCTCCCTCGCCGAGGACCCCGGGGCACAGCTGCGAGGTGCGGTTCAGTATCCTGGTCCCGGTTTCATGGAAAACCGCATGGTCCGATATCACGCTCCCCCGTTCATCCATTATTTTATGGAATTCTTCGAGGAGTATCGAGGCCAGGTCATAGCTCTCGGGCTTGACCTCCCTTGATCCCCAGATGAGCACCGAGGGATAATTGACGCCGTCGGCCCTCCTGGCCGAACCGTTGTGATGGATGCTGACGAGGACGTCGGGGCCGAATTCGTGTGCCATGGAAATCCTTTCGTCAAGAGGGACGTCTTTGTCCCGGGTGCGCGTCATGGCTACGGTCGCGCCGGTCTTTTTGAGCATGTGTTCAAGAATGACGCCGACCTTGAGGTTCGCCTCTTCCTCGGTGATCCCGTTCGGGCCCTGCCTGAAAAGGTCCGTGCCGCCGGCGCCGCCGTGTCCGGGGTCGATGAAGATTTTTTTCCCTTTCAGCCATGGATGCCTGTCGAGGCTGATCGGCCCGGCATACTCGTATCCGCCGCATCCGGAAAAAAGCGAAGCGCCCGCCGCCAGCACCGCACCGGCCAGGATTGTTCTAATCAATGGATATCGGACCATGAGCCCTCCCTTCGACGAATTGCCGGACTACTTCGTTGTCATATTGCTTGATTTCTTCCGGCGTGCCGGTGAAGATGATTTTACCCTGATGGAGCATGGCTATCCTGTCGGCGGTCCGGTAGGCCGAGTTCATGTCATGGGTGACGACGATCGAGGTGATTCCGTAGGTGTCGCGCATTTCGAGGATGAGCCTGTCGACGGCCCCGCCCGTTATGGGGTCGACGCCGGTCGTCGGCTCGTCGTAGATCATGATTTCGGGCCTTATGGCGATCGACCTGGCGAGCCCAGCGCGTTTCTGCATCCCCCCTGAAAGCTCAGACGGTTTTTTTTCCTCGATGTCTTTAAGACCGACCTGTCCCAGCATCTCGGGCACCGCGCGCGCTATTTCGTCCTCGGGTACGCCCTTTCTCCTCATGCCGAACGCCACATTGTCGTATATGTTCATCGAATCGAACAGGGCCGCCCCCTGAAAGAGTATGCCGTATTTTTTCGTGATGGATTCCCTGGCGGCTTCGTCGGCTCCGGTGAAACTGACGCCGTCGACTATTATTTCGCCGCTGTCCGGCTCGATGATTCCCACGAGGTGCTTCATGATGACCGATTTTCCGGAGCCGCTTTTTCCGATTATGCACAGGACCTCGCTCCGGTACACATCAAGGTCTATTCCCTGAAGCACTTTTTTTTCACCGAAAGATTTATTGAGGTTTCTGATTTCGATTTTTTTATCCATTGACGCCCCGGGACAAAAACGGTAATTTATTGCTTTAAAATTACCGGTGCCCATGTTATTTTAAAGATATTATTTCTGCTGTAAATCAAATTTTGGGTTTACAGGGGCGGGGGGATGATTTTACTTCAGGAGCCTTTTTTCAGCGACACCCATGACTGTCCCTACCTGGAGAGCCGGAAATGCAGGTATGAATATTTTTTCGCTCTCGATGTCACCGGGGAGGAACTGTGCCGTCTTCTTGAACAGGGATGGAGGAAGTTTGGCGCGTATTTTTTCAGGCCGAATTGTCCGGGCTGCGGCAAATGCATACCGCTCCGGGTGCTTACGCGCGAATTCAGCAAATCGAAGAGCCAGCGCAGGATCGCCCGCGGGGGAGAGGTTTTGACCTTCCAGGTGGGGCCCCTGAAGTACAGCCAGAGGGCATTCGAAATATACAGGGACCATTCCCTCAACCGGTTCGGCAAAGAGGCCGATATGCAGGAATTCATCATGAACTTCTACACACAGTCCTGCCCGACACTGCAGTCCGAATACTACCTCGGCGATAAACTCATTGCAGTGGGATTTCTCGATCGGGGCGAAAATTCGCTCAGCAGCGTGTATTTCGTATTCGACACGCAGTATGACTACCTGCGTCCGGGAACGTTCAGCGTCATATCCGAAATCGATTACGCCCGTTCCCAGGGGCTCGATTATTATTATCTGGGATACTGGATCAGGGAAAACGGGAGCATGTCGTATAAAAACGCTTTTTATCCCCATGAGAGATATGACTGGTCGTCCATGCAGTGGAGCAGGATTGAAAAGGGGGATGATAAAAAATTCTTGTAATTAATGTCTTTATCTGAAAAATGTCTATAATAGAGCATGTTCCGCTAAACGAAGCGGTAAATGCCGTGGAAATCCGATGGCAGTGATAAAGAAAGTCGAAATAAACCTTGATTATCTCACCCCGAACCGGAGCTTTATATATCCTCTTGTGTCGGACACCGGTGAACGAATTCTCGATGAGCGCGTTCTCCTTACCAGCCAGAAAATAAAGGAAATACGGGAGAAATACGGCAACATCGTCTACTACAAGGATTCGGGCAAAAACACGCTGATCCCCCCCTTTAGAATGAAAATCGCGTACAACAAGTCGCGCGAAATAATGGAAGAAGTTTCGAAGACCCAGAAGTTCAGCAAGGCTTCCTACCGGGAAACCGAGCGCGTGATCGAGGAGATCCTCGGCGATCTGAACAATTCCGAAATCGAGGCCCTGCACCTTCTCAAGGATCTCAAGTCGCATGACGAGTACCTGTACTCGCACTCGGTGAATGTCGGCGTGCTCACCGCGGTGCTTGCGAAGCTGCTCGGCAACTACAGCATGGATGAGATCAAGTTTTTCACCATCGGCGCCTTCCTGCTCGATATCGGCGAGATGAAGATCGATCCCCAGCTCCTGAACAAGGACGGGAAATTCAATATCAGCGACATGCAGAAGATGAAGCGGCACCCGCAGCTCGGCTACGAGATACTCAAGAACATACAGGGCATCAATCCCATCGTCCTGCAGACTGTCCTCTTTCATCACGAGAAATACAACAACAGGGGATATTACAACATGCCCTACGAGAACCTTCCGGTTCCGCCGAAAGTGGCAGCGATATGCGATGTGTATGACGCGCTGACGACAAAAAGGCCTTTCAGGGACGAGATCAGCCCGGCCAAGACATTGAAGATACTGTTCAACCTGGCCGGGACGCATTTCGATTACAGGCTGATGCACGGGTTCATCAACAGAATGGGACCCCTGCTGAACAACACCCAGTCTTTCTACGCACGCAATGACATTCTCGAGCTCAACACCGAGGAGCTGGCCATGGTCAAGGATTTCGGCATCGTCGATTCCCTCAGGCCCAAGGTCCTGGTTTTCTGCAAGTTCGAAAGGAGCGACAACAGGCTTTCGGTCAAGTTCTACGACCGGCCCATCGAGATAGATCTGCAGCACGACGCTTCGAGGAGCATTTCGAAGTTCATAAACAACTCAAACCAGATAAACGCCATCCGCACCAAGCTTGGCGAGCGCAACATCCCGCTGCAATAGTACGGGATCGTTCGCTCTCAGATCTTCGCCATCATTTTCGTAGGAAGTATTTTCAGCACGTACTTGACGATGTTCCACGGGAATACGGGGACGGTCGATCTCTTGACCTGCTTTTCGATCAGGTTGGCGATTGTTTCCGCGCCCTTTTCAACGGTGATGAGGAAAGGCCTGCTTTTCACGCTTTTATTCAGGTCGGTGTCGATGTAGCCCGGGAAGAGCACCGTAACCTTGATCGGCGTCTTGATCAGCTCGGTTCTGACCGTCTCAAGGAACATGCTGATGCCCGCTTTCGTTGCGCAGTATGCCCCGCTGCCTCTCAAAGACCTGAATGCCGCGATCGAGGCCGGAGCGACGATGTGCCCTCTGTTTCTGGTTTTGAAAATGCCGACTGCAGCGTCTATGGTTGCCATTCCTCCGAGAAGGTTTATCTCGACGCTCTTTTTATATTTGTGGAAATTTCCCTGTCCGACCCATCCGTCGAAAAATATCCCCGCGTTGGCGAATACTATGTCCAGGCCGCCCAGCGCCGTGTCCAGCTCTTTGACCGTCTCATAGACTTTGTCGTAATCTGAAATGTCGAGCTTTCTCGTTTCCACCGCGACCGACGGGTACCGGTCTTTAATCGATTTCTTCAATCCCTCGAGCTCATCGAAGAGTATATCCGTAAGCGCGAGATTGTAGCCCCTCTTCGCCATCTCCATAGCAACGGCCCGGCCTATGCCCCTGCTTGCTCCGGTTATCATGATCGATTTTGTCATATGTCGCTCCTTGCGTATGTAATTGTTCCTTTTGATAATACTGTTTTCCCCGACTCGTTGACTGCCGAAAACGGGACCTCGCCGGCCGGGCCTTCGCTGCAGACAAGGGTAAGAGTGTCGCCCGGTATGGCCGGCCGTGAGAACCTGGCTGACGCGCCGGTAAGCCTGGTGACGTCGCCGTTCAGAAACTCCCTGGTGAAGGCCGCGCAGGCCATTGAAAGCAGGCATATTCCGTGCATGATCGCGCAGGGAAGGCCGGTCAGCCGCGCCAGAAAATCGCTGGTATGGATGAAGCTCGTGTCGCCCGAGGCTCCGGCGTATTCCAGGTTCTGTCCCTTTTCTGTTTTGATCTCAAGGCGCGCGGATTCAGCGGGCTGTGTGCCGGCCGCTCCGGCGGTGTGCGCCCGTTTTCCTGATCCGGATTTCTTTCTGATCATCAGTCCCGCGGTGGCTTCCGCCGCCATGACGCCGTCGGCTTTGTATACTGCCCCGGATATCTGGAGCATCTGGCCTGCGCCCGTCTCGACGATGTCCTTTATTCCGATTTTTGCGCACAAATCCTCGCCCGCATAAATCGGCGCATGCCAGCTCACCTTTTGCTCGGCGTGGACCAGCCTGAAAAAGTTCAATCGAAGATCGGGGTGCACGAGTATCTGTTTTATGTGGTCCCAGATCAGGCATGACAGGAAAAACGGGGGCGCTATGGGCCTGTCCCCGAAATAGAGGGGATTCATGTCGCGCGTCGCCTCGGCGAAAAGCCTGATCTGCTCCGGCAAGACCGGCGCCAGCTGCCGCTTGAAAGCGAAGCCGATCATCCCCCTGTTGAGGTTCTCAGAACGTATATTTTTCAGGGTGGCGAGCAGTATAGTGCCGGTTTTTACTGTCATGGGCTTCCTATGGCTGTATGATAATGTCGTACAGAGTATGTAAACCGTCTATTTGGATTTTTTCAAGAAATATTTTATCTTTTACCAGGCATCTCAAAAAAAAAATTATCATAGGGTATGCGCTGCATGGAAAGCATGAATGATGATGAATCTCTGAATTCAGTTACAACTGCGATCGAAAACGGCGCTGTCAAAATCATTCCCTCACGCGGAAAACGGAAAAATAGGTAATGCGAGGCGATTCTTGTAAAAATAAAAAAGTTTGACCCGGGGAAGCCCCTCTATGTATTATAACAACAGGAAACCGGTCCGCGAAAAAAAGTTCTCGTGAGCGGCGATTATGATATGATTTATAATGCAGGATTAAAGCGATGCCGATCAGCACAGGGCCAGACACTATAAGCAATACCGGGCTGCAGTTCGAAACGGAAAAAAAGCTCGACGAGCCGAAGATGTTCCGCGTGCTGCTGCATAACGACCACTACACGACCATGGATTTCGTGGTTGACGTGCTCGTTTCGGTGTTTCATATGCCTGTCGCCCAGGCAACCAAGGTGATGCTCGATGTCCACAACAGGGGCGTCGGCATGTGCGGCGTGTACACATACGATATTGCGGTCACAAAAGTGAATCAGGTCCACGAGATGGCGCGGAACAGGGAGTTTCCGCTCAAGTGTTCGTATGAAGAGGCGTAGGAGGATTTGTGGAGATAAACAACGAACTGAACAGCATCCTGATGGCCGCATACAACGAGGCCAAGAAGAGGAATCACGAATACCTCACTCCGGAGCATGTTCTGTACGCTTCGCTGTATTATGATTCCGGAAAGAGCATCATCGAGGGCGCGGGCGGCGACATCGATAAGCTCAAACAGGAGATCGAGGATTATTTCAAGGCCAAGGTGCCGGTGATAACCGGGACCGAGCCCATTCAATCGATCGGATTCAAGAGCGTTATGGAGCGCGCGATATGGCATACGGCTTCGGCCCAGAAGGAGGAGCTCGACCTCGGAGACGTTTTCGTCGCCATATTCGACGAGGAGGAGTCCCACGCAGCTTACTTTCTGCACAACGAGGGGATCACTCGCTATACCCTGCTGAACTACATCTCGCACGGCGTGCCGCAGTATCCTGATTCATCGGTTTCTCCGGGTGCGGGAGACCAGGAGCAGGAAGACGAGGGAGCCCGGACTAAAAAGGACCCGGGGAAAAAGGCGATCGAGGCCTTTACCACCGAGCTTGTCGAAAAGGCGCGCAGGGGCGAGATCGATCCCCTTATCGGCAGGGAGGACATCCTCGAACGCACGGCCCAGGTCCTGTGCAGGAGGATCAAGAACAATCCCATTCACGTGGGCGATCCCGGGGTCGGCAAGACCGCCATTACCGAGGGCCTGGCCAGGCTTATCGCGGCCGACAATGTGCCTGAGCCGCTGAAGGGTGCGAAGATCTATTCCCTTGACATGGGGTCGCTTCTTGCGGGCACCAGGTTCAGGGGGGATTTCGAGGAGCGCATGAAGCGGGTTATCGCCGAGCTCCAGAAAATGGAAAACGTTATCCTGTTCATCGACGAGATCCACACCGTGGTCGGGGCCGGGGCCGTTTCGGGCGGGTCCATGGACGCCTCGAACATGCTCAAGCCGGTGCTCGCCTCGGGCAACATCAAGTGCATCGGGTCCACGACCTACGAGGAATACAAGAAATACTTCGACAAGGACCGGGCGCTCTCGAGGCGCTTCCAGAAGATCGAAATCCCCGAGCCGACCACCGACGAGGTGAACGAGATACTCAGGGGGATCAGGGACCGCTACGAGGAGTTCCACAGGGTCAAATACACTGACGAGGCCCTGAGAGCCGCGACCGAGCTTTCCGCGAAATACATCAACGACCGCCATCTTCCCGATAAGGCCATCGACGTGATCGACGAGGCCGGGGCGTTCACCCGCATGTACCGCAAGGACGATTCGATCGCCACTATCGACGTTCCCGACATAGAAAAGGTCGTGGCCCGCATTGCGAAGATTCCCGAGAAGAGCGTCTCCTCGGGCGAAATGGACCGTTTGAAGGAAATCGAGGACGGCCTCAAGCGCGAGATCTACGGCCAGGACGGCGCTATCGAGCACGTGGCGCAGGCGATCAAGCGCAGCAGGGCCGGGTTCGGCAACCCGGACAGGCCCATCGCCTCGTTCCTGTTTGTCGGCCCGACCGGGGTCGGCAAGACCGAGCTGGCCCGCCAGCTCGCCCGCATCCTGGGAGTGCAGCTCCACCGGTTCGACATGAGCGAGTACCAGGAGAAGCACACCGTGGCCAGGCTCATCGGGGCCCCTCCCGGGTACGTCGGCTACGAGGAGGGCGGGCTCCTCACCGAGGCGATCCGCAAGACCCCGTACGCGGTGCTGCTGCTCGACGAGATAGAGAAGGCGCACCAGGACATATTCAACACGCTGCTCCAGATCATGGATTACGCCACGCTCACCGACAACACGGGCAAAAAGGCGGATTTCAGGAACGTGATCATCATCATGACCTCGAACGCCGGCGCGCGCGAGATCGGCCGCCAGCAGGTCGGTTTCGGCGAGCGCGCCATGACCGAGGCCGCGGTGACCGAGGCCGTCGAGCGGATATTCTCTCCCGAGTTCCGCAACAGGCTCGACGCGGTCGTGAAATTCAACAACCTGCCGCGCGAGATCATTCTCCAGATTGTCAGGAAGGCCGTGAGGCTGTTCTCGTCCCAGCTGGCGCAGAAGAGCGTCGAGCTCGAGGTCACCGACGAATGCTATGACTGGCTGGCCGACAAGGGATTCACTCCCGAATTCGGCGCGCGCGAGATCGACCGGCTCGTTCAGGACAAGATCAAGAAGTTCTTCGTGGACGAAGTCTTGTTCGGCGAGCTGAAAAGAGGCGGCAGGGCCCGTGCCGGCATCGAAAACGGCGATGTCGTCATCCGCGTTGTCGATAAATGAACGAGGATTTCGATGTTGTCATAATCGGCGCCGGTCCCGCCGGTCTTTTCTGCACCATCAACTGCGCCGGGAACGGCGCGCGGGTGTGCATCCTCGAAAAAAACGCCCGACCGGGTAAAAAGCTCCTCATCACCGGATCGGGCCAGTGCAATATCACCCATGAAGGTCCGGTCAAGGAGTTCCTTGCCCATTACGGGGACAAGGCGAACTTCGTCAAGCCTGCGCTGTACGGTTTCACCAACGAAGACCTCACTCGTTTCTTTGCCGCGAGAAATCTTCAAATGACCGCCGATGATAACGGGAAGCTGTTTCCCGAATCCCGCCGAGCTGCTGATGTGCTGAACATGCTGCTCGAAGAATGCCGCGCAAAGGGAGTCGAGATACGAACCGATGAGCCCGTACAGGAGATCGGAAAATTTCCCGGGGGATTCCTCATCCGCACCGAAAAGAGTCAATACCGGGCGCGTTTCGCGGTTATTACGACCGGAGGCAAATCCTATCCGGGAACCGGGTCGACCGGCGACGGATACGGCCTTGCAGCCGCTCTCGGCCATTCAATCGCCGAGCCCGCGCCCGCCCTGGTCCCGCTCGCGATCGAGGATTACAGATTGTCCCGCTGCTCGGGGATTTCCCTGCCGGGGTGCGCGGTGGGACATTACCGGAACGGGAAAAGGATCGGGCTCTGGAAGGGGGACGTGCTTTTTACCCATACCGGCCTTTCCGGGCCAGCCATCCTCGACAACAGCAGGTATGTCCTGCCGGGCGACGAGCTCAAACTGGCGCTTGTCGCCTTCGAATCAGCCGGGGATTTTGACCGCGACCTCGTGGCGCGCCTGTCGGTCCACGGGAGAAAAACAGTAAAAAATGTGCTGGGCGTCTATGGCGTGCCCGACCGCCTTGCCGTTGAAGCGCTCGAAAGTACCGGCATCGCTCCCGACACGGTCTTTTCACGGCTCGACCGGGAAAGCCGAAAGATCATGGCTCGTTCGTTCACCGGGTTCCCGTTCCGGGTCAGGAGAGCGGGATCGTTCAACGAAGCCATGGCTACGAGGGGAGGGGTGGCCCTCGTGGAAATCAGCGGCAGGACAATGGAATCAAAAAAAGCGGATGGATTGTTTTTCGCCGGTGAGGTGGTCGATGTCGACGGCGACACCGGCGGATACAATCTTCAGTGGGCGATTTCATCGGGCTGCATCGCAGGCCGGTCAATCGCCCGTCTGATGGATAAAAAGAGTTCTGTCAGGGATTGAAAGTTATTTTAACAGCTTATCAGCTTCTTTTTTAACTTCCTGTTTTCCCTCTTCAACAAGACCTTTAGCTTCATCAGCGGTCTTTTCAGTAATATTCTCGATTTCAGTTGCTGTTTTTTCAGCAGCGTCTTCCGCCTTTTTACATGATACAAAGGCCAGGGTGAATCCCAGTGCGAGAATAGCGGCGAATGCGAGTGCTTTTTTCATTGTATATCACCTCGTTAAATTGATTGTTCCTGAAGTCTGCCACGAATCGGAGTATTTGTCAATAGGCAGTGAAGTGTTCGGTAAAAAAGGGTTTGTCATTCCTGGCCGGTCTTGCGTGGAGGCAGATACATCCCGTGTATGTTCGACATGGCCCTGAAGATGTTTGTCCGCGCTTTTTTGTTCATGTGCTGGAACTCGGCGATAATCCTTCTCATTTCATTTCTTTTCGTGTCGCTCCCGAACCGGCATTCCTTCATCTGCCCCTTGAACCCCCTGATTCCGGCATATCTCTTCACGTCTTCCCCGGTGATCAGTATGAGCGGGCGGATTATTTTCAACGCTCCGCCGAAGATTTCCAGCGAGGGCGGCATCGAGCTCATTGAGCCGCTGAAAACCATGTTGAGCATCAGGGTTTCGATCGCATCGTCCATGTGGTGCCCGAAAGCGAGCGCACGGCACCCCAGTTCGTCCGCCGCTTTGAAAAGCTCGTTTCTTCTTTTTTTCGAACAGATGAAACACGGCGTTTCCCGGAAATCCGCGTCGATCCCGAGCGATATGGTTCTCCAGACAAGCGGCACGCCGAGCCTGCCGCAGAATTCCTCGAGATGACCGCGGTCGCTGCGGTAGAAACCCTCGCTGATTTCGACATGGACCGCGGCAAGAAAGTAGTCGATGGGAAGCCGCTTTTTTCTCAGCGCGAGGGACTCGAGCAGAACGAGGGAGTCCGTCCCGCCTGAAAGGGCGACAGCCACCCGGTCGTCCTTCTTGATAAGCCCGTACCGGTTTATGGCCTTCCCGACCGCTTTTATCGTCTTTTCGATGTAATGATCTTCACTTTGCATGGTGCAACTTGTCCAGATATTCACGATTGGAGAGAATCATGACCGGTGCGCCGTTTTTTTCAATAAAAAAAATACACGCCAGCTGGTTCACGGCCCGTCCGTCGCCGGAAATAATTCTGGACACATGCTTTAGCGGTTCATAATATGCGGATTACGGGGCGACCCCGCGGAGAATATATGGGTTTCTGGGAAATTACAGTAATTCTGCTCATGCTTACTTTTAACGGGGTTTTCGCCGGATACGAGATGTCACTCGCTTCGCTCAGCCTGGGGAGGATAAAGGATCTCGCCGAGCAGGGAAGGCCCGGCGCACGGGCGGCCCTTGCGATGAAATCGAAAATGGAGGCGAGCCTTGCGGTCGTACAGATCGGGATCACCCTCGTGGGCGCCATAGCCGCCGCGACCGGCGGGGCCGGCGCGGAGGAGGTCATATCCCCCTGGCTGAAGGGACGCCTGCACGTTTCTTCGCAGGCGGCCGATTTTCTGGCCATCACCGCTGTTGTAATCCCCCTGTCGGCGGTAACGATAACCCTCGGCGAACTCGTTCCCAAAACAATCGCGATCAAGAACAGCGAAAGGGTGTGCCTTCTTCTCAGCCCGGTGATGAAATATTTTTCATATGTCATGTATCCCACCGTCGTGCTCTTCGAATGGCTTACGAAGCTGTTCGTTTCGGTTTTCGAGAACGGGCTGCCACGCTCGCATCTGCAGAAGGGAGACATCGGGCTCATCGAGCTGCGCGCCCAGGCCCGGGCCCTTCGCACCGAGAGGATCATCGGTCCGGAGCAGGAAAAGATCATCATCGGCGCGAGCAATTTCACGAAGACCAGTGTGATCGATATCGTCATCCCTGCCGTAGACATCGTGACCCTGTGGGTCGACGGCGAGCTGCCCGATCATTTTATCACCGTCCACCTGGAGCCTTACACGCGTTTTCCGGTGGTCGAGCTCCAGGGAGACCCCCAGACCATCATCGGTTATGTAAACATCAAGGAGCTGCTTTTCCTGGCCAAGGCCCACCCGGGCAATCCCTTTCTTCGCGAGGTACTGCGCCCCATGCTGACGTTCTCGCCTGAAATCAACCTGGGCCGGGCTTTTTCGGTGATGATGAAAGAGCATGTGCAC
>JAKLIV010000239.1 GCA_022709405.1 Spirochaetota bacterium | reverse complement strand
ACTTCTCGAACGCCCAGCGGGGCGCCTTGACCACGACGTAGTCTATGGTCGGCTCGAAAGACGCAGGCGTCTCCCGGGTTATGTCGTTGCGGATCTCGTCGAGCGTGTACCCGACCGCGAGCTTGGCCGCGATCTTTGCTATGGGAAACCCGGTCGCCTTTGACGCAAGGGCGGAACTCCTGCTCACACGGGGATTCATCTCGATGATCATGACCCTGCCGTCCGCGGGGTTGACCGCGAACTGGATGTTCGAGCCGCCGGTGTCGACGCCGATCTCCCTTATTATGGCTATCGACATGTCCCTGAGCTCCTGGTATTCCCGGTCTGAGAGGGTCTGCTGCGGTGCGACGGTTATCGAGTCGCCGGTGTGGACTCCCATGGGGTCGATGTTTTCGATGGAGCAGATGATGACCACGTTGTCGGCAGTGTCGCGCATGACCTCGAGCTCGAACTCCTTCCACCCGATGACCGATTCCTCGAGCAGCACCTGGCTGATGGGGGATTCGTCGAGGCCCTTGCGCACCAGGTCTGTGAAGTCCTCGCGGTTGTACACGATATTGCCGCCGGCGCCGCCGAGGGTGAAGGCCGGGCGGATTATTATGGGAAGGCTGATCTTTTCGAGCAGGTCCAGCGCCTCTTCTACCGAGGATACCGTGCCCGATTTCGGGACGTTCAGTCCGATGCCGATCATGGCTTCCTTGAAGAGCTCGCGGTCCTCGGCCTTTTTGATGGATTTGATGTTCGCGCCGATGAGCTCGACAGCGTATTTTTCGAACACTCCCCTTTCTCCCAGGGCGAGGGTGACGTTCAGCGCGGTCTGGCCGCCGACCGTGGGAAGGACGGCGTCGGGCCGTTCGATCTCGATTATCTTTTCAACCACGTCCGGGGTTATGGGCTCGATGTAGGTCCTGTCCGCGAGGTCGGGGTCGGTCATGATCGTGGCGGGGTTCGAATTTATGAGCACGACCTCGAATCCCTCCTCCTTGAGGGACTTGCACGCCTGTGAGCCTGAATAATCGAATTCGCAGGCCTGGCCGATGACGATGGGGCCCGATCCGATGATCAATATCTTTCTGATGTCTTCTCGTTTCGGCACATGGACCTCATTGCGTTATGGTATTTCGAGCGGGGACCGCGCCGAAAACAGGTGATTCCCGGCTGCGGTTTACGAATAAAACTTGCCACAGACCCCTTTTGTCAATTATAATAAGAAACAACCGGGAAAATTTAACATAAATATAACATTGACCGGCCAAAAAAACTTATTGCAATTATTATTTCTGGTGTAAAAATCGCCGGATGGGTTTTTGCGGCGTTTAAACAGAAACCGGCGGAGAACCATGGGCGTAAAAGAAAAAGTCGAAAAGAAAAGAAAACACATCGTCGAAGCGCTGAAAAACTGCCTCGAAAAGAACGTATATTCCCAGGTATCCCTCGAGGACGTGGCAAGAGAGGCCGGGCTGTCCAAGGGCGGCCTTCGGCATTATTTCCCCACTCGCGAGGAGCTCTACCTGGCCCTGATCGAGGACTTTTTCAACCAGATACAGGAGGACCATCTCTCGGTGCTGCAGGGTCTGGGCACCAGGGACCGGGCCCTCATCTCGACTCTTTTCGGGCTCGAACGTTTCATGCTCGACAAGAAGAACATACGGATATTCATCAACCTGGTCCTGAACGGGTTCGAGGACGAGGTGATCATGACGCCCATCCGCAAGTTCATACGAAACCACCTGAACCTGTACCGCGACATCGTGCGCGATTACCGTAAAAACGAATCGGACTCCGAGAAAGAACTCCTCGTCATGGGAAGGATGACCCAGATAATCCTGCTGTGCGCGGGGCTCCTCGAGTCAATAGATCCCATTGAAATGGACCCGCTCGATCTCATCCAGCAGATACTCGGCAACTTCCGGAAAAAATGAATCCCCCCTGAAAGATCGTGAGCGCCGCGGGCTGCCGCTATCCGAGGACCTCTTTGAGCTTCGCCGCGAGGTCATCGAGCTGATACGGTTTCTGGATGAATCCGGACGGGCCCTCCCCTATGAAACGGACGATGATTTCCTGCTCGCTGTAGCCGCTCGAAATTATAACGCGCGCGCCTTTCCTGATTTCACGGATCGACCTGAACGCCTCCTCGCCGTCCATCAGCGGCATGGTCAGGTCCATGATGACGCACGCGATTTCCCCGGCATGCGCCCTGAACAGGTCGACCGCCTCCCTGCCGTTCGACGCCGAAATCACGGTGAATCCCAGCATGGAGAGCATCCGTCCTCCCACTGCCCTGACGTTCTCTTCATCGTCGACGAGCAGGACCGTGCCGCTCCCGGTCCAGTCCCTTTTAACCGGCTCCCGACTGCGAACCGTCCGGGCGCCGTGTTCTGTAGCCGGGAAGAGAATCCTGAAAGCCGAACCCAGCCCTTTCTCGCTGAAAACCTTGATTGCGCCGCCATGGCCGCGGACTATTCCCAGCACAGCGGCGAGCCCGAGGCCGCGGCCCGTGAATTTCGTCGTGAAAAAGGGATCGAATATCTTCGATATCATTTCAGGGTCCATGCCGCAGCCCGTATCGGCGACCTCCAGGTAGACGTATTCGCCCTCGGCGAGCGGTTCGACCAGCCATATGTCCGAAAAATAATCCTTACCGCATTTCATCATTCCCGTCGAAAGGGTGATCTCCCCGCTGGAATCGCCGATGGCGTCGGATGCGTTGATTACGAGATTCATGATTATCTGCCTGACCTGCGTCGCATCGGCCTCGATCAGCCTGATCCCGGCCGAAAAATCATATTTCAAAACGGCCTTTTTCGAAACAGATATTTCGAGCATGTGAACCATGTCCCCGATAAGCTCGTTCAGGTCGATCACCTCGACCTTGAACCGGCCTCTGCCCGAATAGGCCAGCATCTGGCGGCAGAGCTCGGCCGCACGGTGCGACGCCTTGGCCGCCTCCTGCAGGGCCGTGTACTGCCTTGAAGAGGGAGGAAGCTCCGCCATGGCGATGTCGACATTTCCCAGGATGGCCATGAGAAGGTTGTTGAAATCATGGGCGATGCCGCCGGCGAGCACGCCCAGGCTCTCCAGCTTCTGGGTCTGCTGGATATGGCTTTCCATTTTGCTGCGCTCCTGCTCGGCGCGCTTTCTCTCGTCGATGTCCCGCATGAAAAGCAGCACCGCCGGCCTCCCTCCCCAGGCGAACAGCACCGAGTTGAACTCTGCCCACCTGATATTTCCCTCCGGATCGAGCAGTCGGGCCTCATAGATGAAGGGCTGTGTGTCGCCGTTCATTCTTTTCTTATAACGGCCGAGCATCATCTCGCGGTCGTCGGTATATACGAACTCGGTGAAGTCCCTCGAAGCGAGATCCTCGGCTGCATAGCCGGTGATGCCGGTGAAGCGGGGATTCACGAACACGAACCGCCTGTCCTGAAGAACGGCTATGCCCTCGTTGGCGTTCTCGACAAGCATGCGGTTGCGCTCCTCAGAGAGCTGCAGCTTTTCCTGGGCGACGTAGCGGTCAGTCATGTCCTGGATGACGCCCATGCCGCCGATGACATTCCCGTGCTCGTCCCTCAGCGGGCTTCCCGTGACGTTGACCCACAGCATCATGTCCTCATGGGACAGGCTGTAAGGTCCTTCATATGACGTGTCTTTCCCCAGGAGGGTCTGCTTCAGATATTCGATCATTTCGGAATGCCTGAGCAGATTGAGATCGGTCCCTATTATCCTGTCCCTGCCGGTGCGCATGATCTGTGCGAACCGTTCGTTGCACTCGGTCAGCAGGAGACCGGTGTCGAACATGAACACGCCGACCGGCGACTGGTGAAACAGCGCCTGGTAGCGCTGCTCGCTTTCACGGAGGGCGTTTTCAGCCTTCAGGCTCCGGGTTATGTCATGGCACACGACCAGAATCCCCCTGATCGCCGAATCGTCCATCATGTTCTGGGCGAGGGCCGCAAGATGGACCCATGATCCGTCGCCCGCCTTGACTCTGAAGCTGGTCGGGACGTGGGGATTGACCGATCGAATGGTTTCGCCGAAATCATTGATAACCCTTCCGATATCGTCAGGATGTATGATTTCAAAACCGTTCGTCCCCATGATCGAATATCCGAGGGTCGACCTCGTGACCGGGTTCTCGAAGGTTACCGTTCCATTTTCGTCCATTATTAAAATTATATCCTGAAGATTCTCGACAAGGGTTCGGAAACGCTCCTCCGTTTTTTTCAAGGTCTCTTCAGCTCTCTTTCTCTCGGTCAAATCAATGCCAATCCCGATAGCGCCGATCAATTCCCCTTTGGCGTTCCGCAGGGGATTGTAATTGCCGGATTGGTATACGCGGCCCTTGTTTCCGGAAAGTTCATACTCGCCTTCCCAGTATGTTGGCGTCCCTTTTTCAATGGCCTCCCGCAATTTCGGTATGAATGTCGCTTCGACTTCTTTTATGGTCTTCACATCCGTCCCGATAAGCTGATCCCTCGTCATCCG
>JAKLIV010000238.1 GCA_022709405.1 Spirochaetota bacterium | reverse complement strand
AAGTAGTCCGGGAAAGGGGGATTTTGTGACAAAAAAAGTACAGGATTGCGGGATTATCAAAAGTTACTCATCCGGGATGGATGAAACCGGTTAAGGCTCCTGACCCGGTCACGCTGCGGGCGGTGCGACCGGTATTTTCGGGTTCCGGGTATTGCGATGAATTATTTCTTGACTTTAGAATCAGGATGATGATCAATTTTAGTCGTGGAAAACAGGGAAGCCAAACAGCTTGTCAGGTTCTGGTAAGAAGCGTCGATCAGGGACCTTGATGCCGCAAAGGATATTTTCGAAAAAACGAAAAATTATGTGACGGTGATCAATGAGTTCAACATGGAATGCAGATATCCCGATGAAAAATTCATGATATATAAAAAAGCGACAAGAAGCCTGACGAGAAAATATCTCGCTGAATGCATAAGGATTCACGAATGGATATCAGGGAAATTAAAGAACGGGTCGTAGAGCTCCGCAGCCTGTTGAAGAAGAATAAAATCAGGGCTGACCTGTTCATTCTTTACGGATCGTATGCGGCGGGCAATAAACGCCCGGACAGCGACATAGATATTGCAGTGATATCCAGGGACTTCGGCCGAGACCGGTTCAGGGGAGGGAGCAAGCTCAATTATCTGGCTTCATCCATCGATCACCGCTTCGAGGCCGTGCCGATAGGGCTCGACGATTATCTCTCGAAGGATTCGATCTCGCCGATACTGAATGAGATCGCCACTAAAGGGATTCCTCTGATGTAGATTAAAAGCCCCGCATCAGGGGTTTCCCGACCGGCAGGGGCGTCAGGCGGCCCTTTCGCTATGGGCTGTCGCGCCCTGTGCATATGGAATCGAAAAGGTATATTGCATGAGAGGCTGCCGATGACAGAAAAAGACAGGCTAACCAAAAAACAATTTCTCCGCGCTGCGGTCCTGGCCATCACCGGGACGGTCGCTGCCGTTCTCGTATCATGCGGCGGAGAACAGGGAGACACTGTGGAAAAAACGCAAGCGGCTGCATGCGCGACCTGTCCCATGAGGGCGCGCTATGACAGGGACCCGGGGTCGTTGCTCGGGCGCATCTGGAAATGGCATATAGGATGGTGCCCGGGCTGGAAGTCCTATCTCGCTTCACTCCCTGTAGGCGAGCGGAAGAAGGTCATGGAGCGCTACAGGTAACGGTTCATATTTCAATAAAGCCCTGCATCCGCGTTTTTGTGTGTTTCTACATTAAAAGCTTAGGCTTTTTGACTTGGCATATCGTAGATACCGGTTATTGTGCCGTAAACTTATGGATTATTATCAGCCATCAATGTCCTATCGGTTTGAACAGTATTGGGAAATACAATGGAATCAGCAAAACGGTTTTCTTCACTGAAAATCCCATCAGGCGATGGAAGTGAAATTTCGGGCAGAATATATCGCCAAAATGAAAAAATAATAATTTTGTCGAATATGGATACCAATGAACCGGATGAGTGGGACCCGTTGGTCGATACATTGTTGAAGGCGGGTTATTCGATTCTTCAATATTCATATAATCGCGATAAAAATGACTGCCTTCATGACCTGTTCGATGTCATGGATTATGTGAAAAGGAATATCTCAAAGCGCTTTATTCTTGTCGGAGCGAGTCGCGGAGGCGTAATATCGTTGAAATCCGCAATCAATCCTGATTACAGGAATGATATTTCCGCCGTTATCGCTCTGTCGGCTCCACAGGTATACGAAGGTGAATTGTTTTATTCGGATGAGGATTTGAAACTAATAACGTCGCCGGTCTTTTTAATCAATTCCGAGCTTGACGATGCCGTATCGGATACTGAAAAAATGTATGAGATGATAGAAGCAAAAAAAGAAATAATGATCTGCTCCGGCAACGGTCATGGAACGGAAATGTTTCGCGACAATAAAGACGTTTTACCTGCAAGTATAGAGATTTTCATTTCAAATATCTGACGATATGGCCCGTGGCGTCACCTGGTAAATTCGTGTAAAATCAGGTTAACTTGCTTCGAAAAAGCGCCGGAGACATGTTCGTTTCCTTCTTGAATGCGCGGTAAAAGGCCGAGTTGGAATTTCGTGATGGATTTATTCCGGGCAGATGCTTTTTGACGGGACGATTGTATTCCTCTTTCGTGCGAAATCCCTGGCGGCAGTTGTCAGGGTCTGAGTTGCAGGCAGCTCATAGCCGTTATCCGGGACATACATCGCGTCGGGCCCCCTGCCGCAGAGGCTGACGATAACCGGGTAGTCCGGGAGGATGGGATCGATATCGCTCTCGGCCATAACCGAGAAAGTGATATTTTCGTAAGACTGCCCTTTCAGGGTCTCCATGACCCTGGCCTCGTAGATGTGGTTCACGTAGCCCCCCATACTGCGCTGGAGAGAATTCCCCTGGACTTTTCCCCTCATGATATGCACGACGGACGAGTAGTCCGTGGCGGAGATATTGGCCTTTACAAGGTCCGGGGAAATGTCCGCATTCTCCGGGGCATACTGTTGCATGGCGGCCCTGTTTTCGACCCAGCCGCTGCAGGCCCAGAGGTGGGAGAGGCTGATGAGCAGGATAATGATCATGCATGATTTCATGGTTTCTCCATCATATATCAAATATCAGAAATTGCAAGGAAAACTCATAGTCTTGAATTGGGCCTGGTCGGACTGCGGATGTTCGGGAATCGTTTGACGGTCAATGCCGGCCAGAACACCGGAGTCCCGGCCGGCCGGGACGGGGACGCGGAAAATAATAATTGACGCTCCAGACCATATTCAGTATTATATTCAGACCATACATTTCGGGAGCAGCCATGAAAATCAAGGAAGACATAAGACCGATATCCTATGTCAAGGCCCACGCCGCCGATATGCTGGCGCAGGTCAACAAGACGCGGCGGCCCGTATTCGTAACCCAGAACGGCGAGGCGCGGGCCGTGTTGATCGATTCGAAAAGTTATGAGAACATGAAAAACGCGCTGGGCATGCTCAGGCTTGTCGCCCAGGGCGAAAATGATATTAAACATGGAAGACTCCTCGATCAGGACGAGGCATTCTCGCAAATTGAAAAAAATCTGGGTATCAAGCAGTAATGCCCCGGCCGAAATACAGGGTGTCATGGACTGAAACCGCGGTCGGCGATCTGGAGGACATTACAGTCTATATCGCCGTTGACAGCGTCGGGGATGCCTTAGACGTTTTAGCGGCAATTAAAGAAAAAGCCGGGACACTGCTGTCTTTTCCTGAACGTGGAAGGATCGTTCCTGATCTCAAATTTCATAATATCGAAACCTACCGGGAACTGATCATCAATCCCTGGAGAATACTGTACCGGATTCACGAAAACAATGTTTATGTTCTGGCGGTATTGGACGGCAGGAGGAATATTGAAGAGGTTTTACTTGAACGGTTTTTGAGAAGAAACCTCTAAAGCGAATTGAAAAGAAGCTATGCATCTGTTTTTTTTGCCGGCCCTTATGGGGCCGCCGGTTCCGGTTTATGCAATTCTTTCTTTTAAGCATATTTTCCCTTTGACTTCAATGAAGAATTTAATTTCAGGGGGCGGCAGATGCCTGAAGATCCGGACGACAGGAAAACGCAGGAAGAATCGATCAGGAACGAGATACTCCTTGAAAGAAAGTTCTCGCTTGCCGACGCCATCGGCCGCGAAGGCGGGAGCCTGATCAAGGGCCACAGTCCCATTCCCCTGCTCGACCAGGTGACGGCCGCGATCAATATCTTCATCCGGAACAATCTCGAGGACTCGTCGATGATGCTTATTGCCGCGCTCCAGAACACGGTGAAGACCGACGGCGTAAGGTTGAGCAGCAGCATCGAAAAGCCGCTCGAGTACCTGCGCGGCCTGGTCAGGTCGCATCTCGATAATCCGTACCTGCTCTACGAGCTCGCGCGCGAGGCTGATTTCAGGCGGTGCAGGGAATACAGGGAGAAGCCGTTTTGCCAGAAACCCGGCGAGCCGCCGCACCCGGACAACGAGTATTCCCATGAGGCGGTGAGGGGGAAGCTCGCGGCTTTACTGAAGAAGATCGAGAGGGAGATGCCGCCCGCGTAGTGAAGGGGGAGTCCGATTTCAATTGATAAATGCCCATGATCCACGACACGATAAAACCATCGGGACGTTTCCGGGAACTGTTCTGTTGCTATCATTTCATTCGCAGCGAATCTGAAAACGAGCACGTTTTTCCATTCAAGGCGGGACCGAAAACGGCCCTGGCAATCTGCTATGCCGGTTCGTATTGTCAGGAGAAAAACGGGAAACGGGAAGATTTTCCGAAAGTAGCAGTAATAGGGCCTGTGCTCAGGCCCTGTTCGGTCGTTTTCAGCAGGGGGGATTTCGGGCTCATACTCGCCGAGTTTACCGAAACGGGATATTATTCACTGTTCGGTGAAATGCCGGAACGACTTGTGAATTCATTCATGGACTTCACGAAAATCGCGGGTGATGAAACAGCTGAAAAGGCCCTGGATCTCGCGCAGAAACTGAATGCCGGATGTTCCGAAGGGCAAATGGCCGTTCTGCTCGAGGATTTACTTGAGACGCTGGGCATCGGCCGCGATTCAGGACC
>JAKLIV010000237.1 GCA_022709405.1 Spirochaetota bacterium | reverse complement strand
CGACCTGGAGCTCAAGAAAATATCTGAATATGACTTTATTGAACGATATCGATATAGATTCTGTTGCATAGGGTATTAGGTCTGATGATCGAGGACTTTGAATGTGCGAAAAATTATTGACATTACCTCTTCGTCAGGTGTTCTACCGCCCGGGTGAATTGGTTCCAGGCGAATATTTTATCTTCGTCTTGATATGGATATGTAGGAACTTCCTCGACCCAAAACCCGTTGTGCGGGACACAATGCATTTTATCAGAACAATTTCACCTAACCCGAATGTGTAACTATTGACAAAAAAAGCCCCGGATGCAAGGCTTTTTTAAAATTGATATGTAGGAACTTCCTCGACCCAAAACCCGTTGATATGTAGGAACTTCCTCGACCCAAAACCCGTTGTGCGGGACACAATGCATTTTATCAGAACAATTTCACCTAACCCGAATGTGTAACTATTGACAAAAAAAGCCCCGGATGCAAGGCTTTTTTAAAATTTCGCGCGCCGAAAATGGATATTTTTTCACCCCGGCCGCGCGCCGGTTCCTATCCGATAATACGCAATCACTATCGATTAAAGTAGTCCCCGGTGAATATATTCAAGATATCACCCCTCTCACTGGGGAGAGGGGCTTGGGGGTGAGGTTGCAAACGGGCAACGCGGGCCGAAATTAAATATACTTACGGCGGCTTTCTCGGCCTGAAATATCCCTTCCTGAGAAAATGCGACCTGATCAACCGATCAATCTCATCCCTTGCCTGGAACGAAAACACCACGTCCCCGATCATCTCGCGCCCGCACTCGGGGCACTGCACCGGGTCTTTGTCGAACGACCGCTTTACCGCCTCGCGCCAGGTCTTCTTCTCGATGTAGGCGAGCTTCTCGTCTATGTGACGGGCGTATATGCCGTACTATCTGATCGTCTTGGCCGCTTTTTCAGGCAGAAAATACAACATGCGCGCCATGAACTCGTAAATGTCCATGGTCGTTACCGCATAGGTCTTCTCGCCGCTCGACCGGTTCACCCAGCTCTTGTACCTGAAGGTCACGGTCATTTTCCGGTTGTCGACACGTATGATCTGGCTATTGTGCATGTAGCCGGATGCTATATACTCCGATGCCTTGAATAGTATCTCGTTGTCGTCGCCCTTTACCGGCTTGAAGTAAACGTGAAATCCGTTGCCATACAGGTTTATAAAATTATCCCGCTCATCCCCGGTCAAGAGTCCCGACTTCACCAGGTGATTTAAAAAATGCCGCATCCACACGAAGCGCGCCAGCTTGAAGGGGAGAAATTTGTTTTCCAGTATCTCCCCTGTTTCTGTATTCACGAGCTCGCTGGTCCCGATGAGGTGCACATGGGGATTGTAATTCAACGCGTTCCCACACCGATGGATTGTCGCGATGATACCCGGCGCGTATTCCTTGCCCTTGACACCTGCTGCACGCATGAGAATGCCCCGGTAACACTTCGCCGCCTCGGTAATCATGCAGGCTGGGTCGAATTTCTTTTCGAGCAACAGCCTGCTTATGGCCCCCGGAACGGTAAAGGTCACATGAAGATGATTAAGGTTCGTGTTGAGGATGAGCGAGAGATTGATCGACCATCCGAAAAGTTTCTTTCGGTAGCACGACAGGCACAGCCGCGATTTACAGGTGAATGGCACGACCAGAACTGTGCCGCAATGGGTACACCTGTGCCGCTGGAACCCGTTGCCGAACTTCCCGCATCTCAGTAGCTTTTCTACCTCGGCAAGCTTTTCAGCACTCAGCGGGCCGTAACGGCTTCTGAAACTCCCGTTATAGGCCGCCCTGAATCCCGGCCAGTGGCGCATCCAGAGCGTTTTGTATGCGCTCCATCGTTCGAGCCCGGGCAGGTACGGCGGCTTATCGCCATGTTGTGAGCATAAGTACACATGAAATATACGAACGGGAAGATCAAATTACTAAAAATTTATCTATTGCAGCCAGATTTAAAACTGGAATTGAACCACACGCTTATCTAAAAATTTCGATCGGTCAGTTTAGCAAGCCATAACTCTCTATAATGCGAGGCGGGGGATTAACCCCCTCCGGTGGTGGCGAGGAACGCGCGACGGGGGCGGGGTTTAACGCAGTCCGTATCCCCTCGCAAAGGCCACGCGCTTGCCGATCGAGGGATGGCTGTAGAACACGAACTCCTCGACAGGATGGGGGTTGCGGTCGGCCAGGTTCTGGTCTGCGAGCTTTTCCATTGAGGATATGAACGATTCCCGATCGCCGGTTATCTCGAGCGCGAACGTGTCGGCCTGCACCTCGTAGCGGCGCGAGATCGCGTTGGTCATCGGCATGATCGCCAGGCTGAACACTGAAAGATAGAGTAAAAGAACCGGCAGCGCTGCCACGTCATGGATGTGCCCGTATCCCATGGCCGAAATAGTCGCCGAGTAGGCCGATCCGCACAGCAAGAGCGACAGAAATATGATCGCGGTGCTAAGGACCAGATTTTTGAGAATGTGCCTTTTCTTGTAGTGGCCCATCTCATGGGCGAATATGACCGCGATCTCTTTCGGTGAAAAATTCCCGACGAGAGTGTCGCTCAGGATAATCCTTCTGGTTTTACCGATGCCCGTGAATCCGGCATTGGCCTTGCGCGTCTTTTTGCTCATGTTGAACGTGTATATCCCCCTGAAAGCCAGGCCCTGCATGGAAGTAATCCGCGTGATAGCGTCTTTGATTTCCCCTTCCCCCAGCTCGGTGAATTTATAAAAAAGAGGGAATATCAGCACCGGGGCCACGCGCGCCAGCACGACAGAGACGAAGACAAGAAATGCGCCGAAATACAGCCACCAGTTATCGCCGGTGATCAGAAGAAAATGATAGAAGGCCAGGGCCACGGGAACGCCGATGGAGATGCCGACCAGGGACGATTTGAGCCTGTCAAGGGCCCAGCGGCCCAATGTCTGCGTGGACAGCGCATAACGGTGCTCGACGATGTAGCCCGAATAAAAATCGAGAGGGAAACCGGCGCAGGAGAAGACGATCCCGGCTGCGGCCATGAAAAGAAGAAAAACCGCATAGGGGCTGGCGAACGATTTCTCGAGAAATGAAACGATAAGCGGTGAAATGCCTGAAAACGCGAAAACCGCGAGAAGCAAAAAATTCAGGATGATGTCGGCGACGGTCACCCTGAGTTTGATCCGGTTGTAGGTTTTGTCCCGTCCGGCATTTTCGCCTTCGCCGGACACGGCGGGGCGCAGGGTCTCGGGCTGTGCGGATTCATCGAGTTCCGGCATGATGCGGTCTCCTTAAAAAAAGGGAGCCTCAGAGCTCCCTTCCTTTCCGGAACGCCTGGAGGTTCATGTCGACGAATTTTTCCTTGACCAGGGAGCGTATCGCGGTTTCCCACTGCTTCTCGGTGAACTCGAGATGATTTGAGAGGACGCCGAGCATCACGATATTGAGCGCCTTTTTCGTCCCCAGCTCTTTCAGCACGGCGGTCGTGTCGACCAGCCGGTGTTTTGCTATGTTCGTCGAAACCCATTTCTCGATGTCGTCCGGATACTTTTTCTCTCCGGTCTGCACGGGAGCCGGGTCGACCTTTTCCAGGTTGATGATCATCGTACCGCCCGGCGCGAGCAGCGAAAGCTTCCTCATCGCCTCGAGCTGCTCGAGGCTCACGATGACGTCGGCCGACTGTTTTTCGATCAGGGGAGAATAGACCTTTTCCCCGTAGCGCACATGGCAGTCTACGCTGCCGCCGCGCTGGGCCATTCCGTGGATTTCGGACTCCTTTACGTCGAACCCGGCCTGTTTGGCGACCTCCATGAGTATCTTGCTGGCGAGGATAACGCCCTGGCCGCCGACTCCGGCGAAAATAATGTTCTTCATCGTCTCCCCCTACATCTTGAGTATGCATTTCCTGAGCGATATGATGACCGACGGCTCCCTGGCCGCGGTCTCCTCCCTGACCACCCGCTCGAACTCGTCCATATCCTTGGGATCGACCGTGACCACCCTCTTGACGCCGACCGCCCGCGCGAGCATCGCGAGGTCGAGCTCGTGCGTCTGCTCTCCCATAAGCGTTTTGCCCGTTCCCGGGTGGTCCTGGTGCCCGGTCATCGCCGTGCCCCGGTTGTCGAGGATGATGACCGTGCCCGTGCCCTTGTTGTAGACCAGGTCGATCAGCGGCGTGATGCCCGAATGCACGAAAGTCGAGTCCCCGATCACCGCCACGGTCTTTGCCGCCATTTCGGGGCCGTGGGCCTTCTCGAAGCCGAGGTGCATCCCGATGCTCGCCCCCATGCAGCCCTGCGTGTGCATGGCCGAATACGGCGGCAGCGCGGCGAGAGTGTAGCATCCGATATCGCCGTTCACGATGAGGTCGAGCTTCTTGAGCACGGTGAAAACGAAGCCGTGCGGGCATCCCTTGCACAGTCCCGGGGGACGCGCGGGGATCTCGGTGTTGTAGTCGGGCAGCGTGGGCGGGAACTGCTTCCCGTTCAGGGCTGCATCGACGATTTCGGGAGTCAGCTCTCCGCACAGGGGGATGATTTCCTTGCCGATTGCCTTTATTCCCAGCGATTTGACATATTCCTCGAT
>JAKLIV010000236.1 GCA_022709405.1 Spirochaetota bacterium | reverse complement strand
GGGGCCGAAAACGTGACTGAAACTTTATCCCCGGGTACCGGCCTGTTCAGCGTGAAGCTGAAATGGATGCAGTCGCCCTGGAAATAGATGCTGTTGATGAGATCGGACGCTTTGCGGTTATTGGCCGGCTTTTTGAACGTGTAATCAAGACCGGTTTGGGTGATGTTTCCCAGCCTGTCGGCATCGCTGCCCAGCAGCATTGATTCAACGCGGGCCGGGCCTCCGCCGCAGGCAACAAACAGAATCATGGCGGCGGTCAATATCGCCGCAGACTTCATTTCCTGATTTTTTTCCGGGCGCTATTTTTCTTCGGAGATGCTTTCTTTGCCGGTGTTTTTTTCGCCGCGGTTTTTTTTGCAACCTTCGTTTTCGGCGCCGCCGTCGTTATTCCGGATTGCGCAAAACGCCGCAGGCCCGCGGAACCCTTGCCACTGATCAGCGACAGCCTGCCGTCTTCCAGATGGTAATGGACATCGGCCCTTTCGACGATACGGTGGTCGTGGGTAACGATGACGAAGGATATGCCGTATCGCTCCTTTATCTCGAAGAACAGGTCGATGATCCCGTTCGCCGTGGCCTCGTCAAGGTTGCCGGTCGGCTCGTCGGCAAGGACTATTTTCGGCTTGTTGATGATCGCCCTGGCAATCGCCACGCGCTGGAGTTCCCCTCCGGAAAGAGTCGAAGGGTACTGGTTGCGGATCGTCTCGAGCCCCATCTGCCTGATGAGGTACTCGGCGTCCCCCCTCCTGTCTTTGGAAAAAACATTGAGCGCCGATGGATACAGGATATTCTGGTATGCGGTCATGTCGGGCAGAAGGTTGAAGAACTGGAATATGAACCCGATATGACGGTTTCTGAAACGGGAACGTTTGAAGTCGAACCACTTTAAAATATCGTCGTCGTTATACAGAACCCTGCCGCTCTGCGGTTCGAGCAGTCCGGACAATATGCCCAGAAGCGTGCTCTTGCCCGAACCCGATTTTCCGGTGATGGCCATGATCCGCGCCGGCATGACCGACAGCGATACATCCGACAGGATTTCCCTTTTCCCGAATCCAGCCGAAACACCTTCAATTTTCAATATAGCGTTTGTGCCGTGATTTTCTTTTTCTGTCATTTTTTCATCGCCTTGAAAAGATTTATATTTGAAGCGAAAACGGCTGGCACAAGGGCCGATATCGACGAAATCGCCGACGAAAGGGCGAGCGCCAGGACAAGTATGCCCGCTCCGGGCCTTGCGAGATAAAGATGCTGAAGGGCCGGAATCCACCTGCCCACATTTTTACCAAAGTAATCGAGCAGCGAGGTGCCGATGAAAAAACCGAGCGCCCCGTAAATGACTCCGATGAGTGCGGCCTCGAAGACAAAACCGAAAATTATTCGTATCTTTGAAACTCCCAGAACCCTCTTGAGCGAAAATTTGTGAGCCCTGGTGTACACGATGGTCAGGTACGAATTGAAAATCGAAATCACGGTCAGAATGAGCAGTATGCCGATTATGACAAGAGACGAATCGTCGATGATCTCGAGGACCCGGTTGGTCTTCTGGGCTATGTCTTCGCGGGATTCGACAGCCAGCCCGAAGGATTTGAGTTTCCTCGTCACCTCGGGAAGCCTCTTGACGTCCCTGACGGAGGACACAAGCATCACGTATTTGTAACCCCTCTTGTATTTCCCCGAATCGTTCTGGTGCTTTCTGCAGAATTCGACGATGAAATCGCTCGGTATGATCACGCCAGGCAGGTTGAGAACGTCGGTAAACGAATGGGCTGCGCATTCGGTCACGTTGCGGATGTCCTTTCCCTTCGGGTCCTCGGTGAATACGAACAGGGTCATCGGGAATCCCCTGAACGTTTCGGGCGTCATTGTCGGAAGGTCGGTGGCCGCGAGAAAATTGTTCAGGAGCTCGAACACGAACCGGGGCGCGATTACAGGCAGGGGCTCGGCCGTCCGGAAAGTTTTCCAGTACGGATCTTTCCCTTTGAAGAACGTTCTCTCCATGCCGAAAACCGGGACATGCATCCTGGCCGCCTGTCCCATGAGCTCGCCCCTGAGCCGCGTATCGTAATCAAAGCGTATAACGCTGTACGTGGACGCCAGGTCTTTCATCTCCCTGACTCTTTTCACCGTTTCCGGGCTGATGCTTCCGCTGACTGCCGATGCGGTTGAAAAAAAACTGTCGGTCGCGCTTTTTTTCGGGAATATCTTTATTTCATTGATCGCGAGCTTGCCGAAGAGGTTCGTCTCTACATAATCCTTCACCGAGTCCCTGAAAGAAAGATAGAGGACCAGGAAAGCGATGAGGAAAAGAATGCCGAAGCTCGAAATGAGCGCGCCGATAATGTTCCGTCCGGAATCTTTTATGATAAAGAAAATGTTTCGCGCGATATGTATCATGTTTTAGGGGTTCTCCTTGACCCGACCGAACCAGGTGACTAAAAGTGAAATCAAAGCATGAACCAGAACAACGTCAAGCACTTTATGCATGACGTAAATCCGCAGTCGCTGTGACATCAGAAGAAAAATGACGATGCGGCAACACGATTGGATATCGTGCCCCGTAACCCGAGTTTAAACCATTCCAGGCCAAAAATCCATTTTTTTTATTTTACCGCCGTTTACTCTTGACAAATGAAAATTCAGGTTTTAAATATTATATAATTGAGGCGGATTGTTGCGCTGCCCCTTTGCATCGCGAATTGCCTGAATATATACTATCACAACAGAGATACAACCATGAACAACATCCTTATCAACGTCGGCGTAGCCCAGGTAAAAGCATCCTCCACACCGACAGTTCTTCGCACGATACTGGGAAGCTGTGTCGGAATCTGCATCTACGACAGGATGAAAAAAATCGGAGGGCTGGCCCATATCCTTCTCCCTAACGACCAGTCGTCCGGGGCGACTCCCGAAAAATACGCCGAGACCGCAATCCCCCTGCTTGTAAACCAGCTGATCAAAGACGGCGCGAAAAAAGAGTTCCTGTCGGCAAAAATCGCCGGAGGGGCCTCGATGTTCAAGTTCGAATCGAACATCGCGCTCGGACAGATCGGCGACAGAAACATCGAAGAGACCAAAAAAATGCTGAACAAGCTGGGAGTCCCCCTTCTCGAGGAAGACGTCGGCGGCAACACCGGACGGGTCATCGATTTTTTCCTGGAAGACGGAAGGCTCAAGGTCAAAGCATCGGGTAATGAAAAATATTACTACAAGGTTTAATCCTTTTCTGGAGAACACTCATGCAGATTAATATAAAAGACAGACTTGACAGTATCATCAATAATATAGACCAGCTTCCCTCGATCCCCGAAGTGGCCAGCAAGATAATAAACATGGTCAACAACCCCGATGTTTCCTTCAAACAGGTTGCCGATGAAATATCGAAAGACCAGCCGATGACGGCGAACATTCTGAAGCTGAGCAACTCGGCCTACTTCAGCAAGGGTAAAGAAATCTCTTCGATCGACCGGGCGATAGTGACGTTGGGCCTCAAGGAGGTCAAAAACATCGTCATGGTCATAGCGACCAAGCCGGTTCTCGACAAACCGGTTACCGGCTACGATCTCGACAAGGGCGCTCTGTGGGCCCACGGCCTGCTTGTAGCCAATATTTCAAGCAATATCGCCGTACTTAAAAAAAGAAAAGACGTCGCCGATGTCGTCTTCACCGGCGGCATCATACACAACGTGGGCAAGGTGGTCGTGTCCCTGTATATAAAAATGGCGTACAGGGACATTCTCGAGTGCGTTCAGTCCAAGGGCTTATCGTTCACCGCGGCCGAAAAGGAAATCATGGGCTACAACCATCTCGAGATCGGTGAAAAAATACTGAAAAAATGGAAGTTCCCGCCCGTTCTTCAGTCGATTGTCAGGTATTACTCTGAACCCGACAAGGCCCCGGCTGAAAACCGCTTCGAAGTCTGCACCGTTCATATCGCCAACGGCCTGGCCCTCATGGCAGGAATCGGCCTCGGCAGTGACGGCCTGTATCATGAATTCAACCAGAAGGCACTTGCCACCGTCGGACTGACCGAGCCCGAAATCAACGAGCTCTACGCAAAGATTCCGGAAATGATCAAGCAGATGAAAGACCTTCAGTAACCGGTATGCATCTGATAAAGAACTGTCCCGCATGCGGGAAAAAAATCAGGTTCCCTCTTGACAAGGGAAAAATTCGCGTAAAGTGCTCATGCGGATTCGATTTTATCGCCGACCCGGACGACCCCTCCCTTTTCAGGGAATCGTCCTTCGATCTCGGCCGCAACGCCGAATCCGAAAAACCGGGCCTGATCGACCGCGTCCTCAACTCGCTTGAATCGATAGACCCGGCCGGACTCAAAAACCGCGCCATCAGGGGACTGTACGATTTCAAATACAGCATCCAGAACTTCAGGCTGCTTCCCACCGGCGAAAAAATCAAACTGCTAGCGATAATCGCGGCCATCATAGCTGCCGGGTTGCTTATAATCCTCGCCTTGAATTCGCATCATACGCCCGCTCCGATCGACGATACTGTCATATAATCAGGACCTGCCGAACCATGAAAAAAAATACAGGGGGAAAATTGGCCTTGAACTGCGTCGAAATCAACGATACCTCGTCA
>JAKLIV010000235.1 GCA_022709405.1 Spirochaetota bacterium | reverse complement strand
GAGTATCTCAACACCATCAGGGAGGCGTCTGACGGGCTTCTTGCGGTCATAAACGATATCCTGGATTTTTCGAAGATCGAGGCCGGGAAAATGTCGCTCGAAAGCAGGCCCTTTGACCTGGAAGAGACGCTGAAAAGATCGGTGAGAATATTCGGCTTCAAGGCCCAGGAAAAAGGGCTCTCGATGGACCTCGAGATCGACCCGTCGCTCGCCGGAGTCTTCATCGGAGACAGGGCCCGGCTTTTGCAGATACTGAACAACATCATCAGCAACGCGATCAAGTTCACCCATCACGGCGGGATCAGCGTCCGCGCGGGATACATTGACGGCGGGCCCGACGCCGCGGGCGGCAGGGGCAGGGGCGTATTGATCACGGTGAGCGATACCGGAATCGGCATCCCCGCCGACAGGAAGAGCGCCATATTCGAGAGCTTCACGCAGGCGGAGATGAGCATTACCCGCAGGTACGGGGGAACCGGTCTTGGTCTTGCCATCTGCAGGGAACTGATCGACTTGATGGGGGGCAGCATCAGGGTCGACAGCACCGAGGGCGAGGGGAGCCGTTTTTACATCGCCGTGCCCCTGCCCAGGCCCGAAGGTCCAATCAAACCGGCGCCGGTCCGACGGATCTCCGACGCCGACAGGGACGTCAGCCTGTCGATCCTTCTCGCCGAGGACAACCGGGTCAACGCCAGACTCGCGGAGGTGGTCCTTAAAAAGCTCGGACACCGTATCGATATCGCGGCGGATGGGATGGAAGTCCTTGACAGGATGAGATCTTCGTCGTACGATCTCGTTATACTGGACATCGAGATGCCGAAAATGAGCGGCATTGAAACCGCCCAGTGCATCAGGAACGGCCTGGTCGGAGAAAAGAACTCGCGTATTCCGATCATCGCAATGACCGCTCATGTGCTGGATGACGTGGTGGATGAATGCCGGAAAGCGGGCATGGACCATGTGATTTCCAAGCCGCTGTCGATAATCGAGCTGGGCGGCATGATCGGCGATGTGATGGATAAAAGACAATGATCGGCCCCGGATTCGGGATATAATCTTGACAAGGGGATGATAATGGGCGGCAAGCAAATCAGGATTCTCGTAATCGACGACGAGGAAATGGTGACCAGGATACTCAAGGATTTTCTGGAGGACCAGGGATTCACCGTAACGACACGTGCCCGCGGCAGGGAATCCCTGGATCTCGTGCGCGCGGAGTCTTTCGATATAGCAATAGTCGACATGCGGCTTCCCGACATGGACGGCGAACGTTTTATCATAAAATGCAACGAGATACGCCCCGGTATCAGGTATTTCATCCATACCGGGTCGCTCGATTATCATCTCTCGGATGAGCTTAAAGGAATCGGCATGACCGATTCTTCGGTTTTGTACAAACCCGTCCCCGACATGAACCTGATCGTGCGGTCGATACTGGACGCGCTGAAAGTATGACGGCCGTGTTATTCTTGACAGTTAAGCTTTAAGGCGTTATCCTGCCCGGGATTTGCGGGGCCGTTTATTCTTCCGCAGCGGATGCCTTTGCAGCGGCCCGGTGAACCTGACGGGGTGACGGATTTGAGCAGATTCGGATTTTGCGTGTCGATCTTAACGGCGTTTTTCTGCGCCTGCACCGGCGGCGTCTCTTCGCGCGGTGCCGATGAGCTGTACGCCTATCTTTCGGCCGAGCCGGACACGCTGAATCCGGTCATTTCAAGCGACGCCTACTCGGCGGAGATTAACAGCCATATTTACGAGACCCTGCTCGACATGGACCTCGATACCCTGGGCAGAAAACCCGACCTTGCCGAGCGCTGGGAGATATCGCCCGACCACAGGCGTTACCGCTTTTTCCTCAAGAAGGGAGTCCTGTGGAGCGACGGCGTGGAATTCACCGCGGACGATGTCGTTTATTCCTTCAAGGTGATCAAGGACCCCAAAACCGCCAATGCGCACCGCAAGGTCAACTACCTCGACATCACCGAGGTCAGGAAAATCGACCGATACACCGTGGATTTCATCTATTCAAAGGAATACTATCTGGGTCTCGAGATCTGCGGGGGCATGACGATCATCCCCAGGCACCTGTTCAACGACGGCGCCGACATCAATACCCACCGGAACAACCGTCTTCCCCTCGGAACCGGGCCGTACCGCTTCACCGAATGGGTGACCGGCAGCAGGATCGTGCTCGAGCGCAACGAGCGTTACCGCGACAGAAAGCCGGCCATCAGGAAGATCGTGTACCGAATCGTGGCCGAACCGAGCGTGGCCTTCCTGATGCTGAAAAAGGGCGAGCTCGACTTCATGAGCGTGCGGCCGATCCAGTGGGTGCGGCAGACCGGGTCCGGTAAATTTCTGCGCAGTTTCAACAAGTTCCAGTATTTCACCCCGAATTACAGCTATATCGCCTGGAATTCCCGCAGGCCGGTATTCTCCGACGCGCGCGTGCGCAGGGCTATGAGCCGCCTGATCAATCTCGAAGCGATACTCGAGAAGCTCCTGTTCGGGCTGGGCAAGCGGGTCAACGGCACCTTCTATTTTTACAGCAAATACTACAACAGCGACATCAGTCCCATCGAATACGACCCTGCCGGGGCGATGGCCCTGCTGAAGCAGGCGGGCTGGGCCGACACCGACGGCGACGGGTTTCTCGACCGCAACGGCAGGAAGTTCTCCTTCACATTCACGATTTCGTCCGGGAGCAAGTTCGCCGAGCGCCTGGGCACGATCATGAAAGAGGATTTCAGGAAGGCCGGAATCGACATGGAAATCAACCGGTACGAGTGGGCGGTGTTCGTGCAGAAGCTCAACAGCCGGGATTTCGACGCCGTGACCCTGAGCTGGAGCCTCGGATACAACGAGGACCCGTATGACCTGTGGCATTCGAGCCAGATGGAGGCCGGTTTCAACTTTGTCGGATTCAGGGACGCCGAGGCGGATTCGATCATGGAGAGGGGAAGGCGCGAGTTCGACGAAGCCCGGAGGACCGCGCTTTTCAGGAGGCTCGACCGCATAATATACCGTGAGCAGCCGTATACCTTCATGTTCTGCTCGCCTGCGCTGGTCGTCGTCAGCAAGCGCTTCGGCAACGTCGTCGTGCACCGTGCGGGCCTCGACACCGATGAATGGACGATCGCGGGGGACCGATGAAACGCTATATACTGAAAAGGCTATTTCTCCTGGTGCCCACGCTGATAGGCATCACCCTGATAACCTACATGATCGTCAGGTTTACGCCCGGGGATTACACCTCCCTGAGGCTCGACATGCAGATGGGCCTCAAGACCACCGCGGCCTCGAAGGAGATACTGGACCAGGAGCGCAGGCTTTACGGCCTGGACAAGCCCTGGTATATCGGCTACATGGACTGGCTGGGGAAATTCTGCACCCTCGATTTCGGGACCTCCCGCAAGGACGGCCGGCCCGTTTCCGAGCGGATAGGGGACGCGCTGCCGATCACGCTGGCGCTCAACCTCATAACCATGCTCATCGTGTACGTCATATCCATCCCCCTGGGCATAGCCGCTTCGGTGAAAAAGGACTCGCTGTTCGACCGGGTATCGAGCCTCGCCCTTTTCATCCTGTACTCGCTCCCGACTTTCTGGATCGCGCTGCTGCTGCTGATGTTTCTGTCAAGCGGCGAGTACCTGAACCTTTTCCCCCTCGGGGGAATCACGTCCGACACCATGACCGGGGCCGGCTTTTTCCCGCTGGCCGGCGACGCGGCCTGGCACCTGGTCCTTCCGGTGATCACGCTGACCTACGGCAGCTTCGCGTTTCTCTCCAGATACACCAGGGCCAACATGCTCGAGGTCATCAACCAGCAGTACATCACCACGGCCCGGTCCAAGGGCCTGTCTGAGCCGAGGGTGATCATGGTGCACGCGTTCAGGAACTCGCTGATTCCGCTCATCACGCTCATGGCCACGCTCCTGCCGGGACTTCTGGGGGGCAGCGTGATCGTCGAGTCGATATTCTCGATCCCCGGGATGGGCATGCTCGCCTTCGAGGCGATCCTGGCGCGAGATATTCCGGTGATCATGGCGATCGAGGCGATTTCGGCCCTGCTCACACTGGGAGGGATACTCATCGCCGATCTTTCATACGCGCTTGTCGATCCGAGGATACGCCTGGAGACGAAGATATGAAGAAGGGATTCTGGCAGGGGGCCTGGAAGAGGCTGAAAAAAAACCGTTTCGCCATGGCGGGACTGGCGGTCGTGTGCGTTCTCCTGTTCATTGCCGCCGCCGCTCCGCTGATCGCGAACAGCAGGCCGTATATCTATATCGCGGAGGAGCGCGTTTATTTCCCGCTGTTCTTCGACTATCCCGAGCTGCGCGAGAGAGACCTTCGCAGCGCCGAATTTTCCGGGTTCAAGATATTCCCGCCGGTCCCATATTCCTATTCGGAGTACGACCTAGACTCGATTGTGCTGCCTCCCGGCCCGAAACACTACCTAGGCACCGACGAGCAGGGCAGGGACCTGGCGGCCCGCATGATCCACGGGACCAGGATTTCGATACTGGTCGGGTTCATCGCCGTGCTCATTTACGTGAGCATCGGCATCGTGGTCGGTTCGCTGGCCGGTTATTACGGCGGCGCGGTCGATCTCGTGG